>JAFZMD010000026.1 GCA_017553445.1 Methanobrevibacter sp.
CCCTCAGACTCCACAGATTCCATCACATCATCAACAACAATACCCTCAGACTCCACAGATTCCATCACATCATCAACAACAATACCCTCAGACTCCACAGATTCCATCACATCATCATTTACCAAATTTTGTGAGTTAGAAGATACTTCAGAAATAGAAATGACATTCTTATCCCCCAACGCAGAACTATCCTCAAAAGAACTATTAAATGATGAATCTGTACCCATATCCTCAACAAATGAAAAATCATCAAAATCTAAATCTTTAGATTCATTTATATTAATAGACTTTTCTTTAGTCATTTTTTTTGAATTATTATGCTGTTTTTCGATATTTGATAAAATTAACTTTAAATCTTGTTTTAATTTAGATTCTTCATCAGAAGGTAAATTTAAACTACCCTCTTTAAGAGCATTAGAAATATATTTAACTTCCCCATACAATTTTTCATCAAAATCATCGGAATTAAAATTAATTGAACTTTCATTTTTGGAAGTAGAAACATTATTTTTTGTATTTTTTAAAGAATAGTCATCGTTTAATGTCATTTTAAACCCCCCAAACATTATAATTCTAATAATAATTTTTTCTCATGAATTCTGAATAATAAAAATCCAACAGCAAAAACCATGACTGAAAACATTGCCAAATACAATAATGAAGAGATATCTGGAAATATTCCATAAAGAATAGTATCTCTAAAACAAGTAATTGCAATATATAATGGATTTAATGTGAAAATCATTTGAATATCTGCAGGTACAATTTCCATAGGATAAAACAATGCTGAAGCATATATTAATATTAAAGTAAAAATAGAATAAATATGACCAACATCGGAAAAGTATGTATTCAATACAGCTAAAATCAATCCAACACCAATTATCATTACTATTAATAATAATATTGGAATAATTGCAAATATTGTCGTAATCTGAAATGGGGCTCCCGTTAAAGCCATAACACCAAATAATATTACTAAGGATATTAAAAAGTTTATAAATTCATAACAGACTGATCCAATTGCAAACATATATCTAGGAACATAAATTTTTTTAAGAATATAAGCATTACTCCGAATAGAATACATAGCACCTGCGGTAGCATGATTAAAAAAATCATAAATAACACGCCCAGATAAATAATAAACTGGGAAATTCTTAATTTGAAATCTAAATATAACAGAAAAAATTGCTGTGAAAATCAGCATTATACATAATGGATTTACAAAACTCCAAATAACCCCCAGAACAGAATCTTTATATTTTGAGGTTAAATCCCTTTTAACCAACTGTTTTAATAAAAATTTTTTTTCAGCAAGTGAATCAAACATATTATAAACTCTGTAAAAAGATAGTTAAAAATATTACGAAAAAAATAGTAAAAATAGAATTAAAAAAAATAAATCTATTTAATTAATTCTTCACCTTTGTCAACTACAATTTTACATGGAACCGGCAATTTCATACCTGCTCTTTTAAGTGCAATTTTTGCGTCTTCAAAGTTTTTCTCTTGGATATCGATAGTGATGATTCTTTGATCTTTTTTAACAATAGCTTCAACACTGATTGGTTTTCCAAAAGCGTTTCTCATACCGGATTGTACCCTATCTGCACCTGCACCAGTTGCCATTGGGTTTTCCCTTACGATTTGGTGAGGATATACTCTTAATTTTAAGTGATAACCTAATCTTCCAGCGGCCCTTTGCATCAATCTGTTTGAAGCAATACGAGCTGCTTCTAAGGAGTTGTGTCTAATTTGAGCTGGTTTTTTAACAGCTAAACTGACTGAAACCGGAAATTCATCTTTTAAATTACCCATATCGTATTGTACGATTCTTGAATTAGGGGTTTTTCTAATATAATCTCTTCTTGTATAAGCACGAACCATAATAAATTCCTCCAAAATAAAAATTATATAATAAATAGAATACTTAAATTTATTATGTTAATCATTAATAAATGTTGTTATATTATCAAGAAATATCATGAAAATTTAATAATGAAAAAAATTTTAAAATAATATGGGAGTCAAAATCCATGAGAAATTATGCTGCAATCACTTATCTATTCATAACATTTTTCATTTTAATTATTTTAAGTATCATCTATGGAATAAGGAACAGAAACTAAATTTTATTAACCAAAAGACTCAAAAAATATTAACAATGAAAGTTAAAAGCATAATCGAATTAAAGTTCAAAACACCTAAAGATGCCAAAATCATATACAAAACATTGGAAGTCGACAATGAAAACTTCCTCAATTCAAAAATAAAAGACTGTACCATCACATATGAAACCGACAATGACTCCCTAACAACCACTTTGGCCACCATTGACGATTTGATAGCCTGTGAAATTTTAGCGGAAAAAATCACCACAATCAAAGAATAATCCTTTCAAAGTTTTGAAAGCAAAGACAAACATTATATAACTTAAAAATACAAATATTTGTATATATTAATTCATAGAGAGAGTGAAATTTATGGAATGTTATTATCATCCAAGTGTGGAAAGTACAGATGTTTGTGCTATTTGCGGCAAATCCATTTGTAAGGAATGCGGTTTGGAAATAGCGGGAAAAATTTATTGTAAAGAATGTTTAGAAAAAATTGTAGGGCTCAGCATGGACAAACCTCAAGAAGAGCCGGCTCAGGATCCTGCCAGACTTGAAAGACAGGAACCTCAGGAAGTTCAGTTTTCAAAAATAGCTGATGATTCACCATATAACATTAAGGAAAATATCCAATATGAAGGTGGCCTTGAATCCAGATATGAGGAAAACTATCAGCCTAAGGATTCCCTTTATGAATCTATTGAAAATATTCAGACTCCACAGGAACCTGTTCAGGACGTAAGACAGGAATATGTTCAAAGAGAACCTGTCATGGAAGAGGTTTTACGCCAACCTGAAAATCAGGCAAGAAACGAGTATGACTATGTTCAAAGACAAGCTCAAGCCCCTCCATCTGACGGCTACATCTATCCTGATCATTCCTATCAGCCTAGTGAAACTTCTGCAAGACAGGCTGTTGAAGACAAATATGAAAGGTATCTGGATGATTTGTACTTTGATGAAAACGAAATTCCATTAAATGAACAGCTGGCTCGCGATGAAGAGAAATTCGGTTCCCTAACCAGAAACGAATATCAGCCTAGATACACACAAGAGCCACAGCAACAGCAATACGCTGATGATGATTTAGAAAGGAGAATCCGTGAAGAATTGATGAGAAAGGAACAGGCCAAAAAAGGATCCAGAAAAAGAGAACCTATCCACAATATCCAATATGAGGAAGAAAAAGAGCCTTACGGCATTGTAGACATTTTGCTCACAATCGTTCTGGTTATTGTGATTTTATTGGTATTGTTCTATTTAGTATACTTATTTAAACTAAGTGCAAGTTACCCAACATTTTTAGATGCCTTATTCGGTTTAAGACACCCTGGTATGATGTTGAACGCTTTACTTCACTGAGATATATTCTCAGTGTTTACTTTCTCTTTGAATACATCCAAAACATCATCATTTTTACATTTTAATATTCTTATCTGGGACGGATATTTTTCAATAAACTCTGACATGTCCTTTTTTGGAATCGGATTTTCAAGAATGCTTAAAATCCTTTGTTTGAAATGGGTTGAAAATCCCTGAGGTATTGCATTTATGACATCCCCTAAATTATCAAAAGGCCTTTTTGATTCAATTTCCAATGCCAGTTTTTCATTCAAGAGATTTAAATCCTTCAAATCCAGATTGTTTGCATTTCCAATAATAGCATCATCCAATCTTTTGGAAAATATTATCGAATCCTTATCCTGTGTCAATACTTCAATTGTCTTATCAGGCATCATATCCCTGACGCTTTCAAACTCACCGCTCATTACGGCCTCCCTTATGCGGGTTCCGCTCACTCCACCGATTCTTTTAACGAATATAAATTTATCCTTATAGTCAAAGCCAATTTTTGACAGAGAATTTGAAAATGACGTTATTACATAGTTGTCTTCCTTTAACTTGTCTCTAAGCAAAATCTCACCAGCAGTTTTGTCAACGATTTTATATGGCTTCGGTGCAATGTGATGGCCCTGATTGATTCTTTTTAAAATCTCATCAAAGCCCTCATGGGGATTATAGCCTCTTGGAATGTAGTCGGCATTCAAAGCAGCAAACATTTTACACAGACACAGGGAGTATTGTCCAGATCCCATTATTCCCATAGGGGGGCCTTCAACCACAACATCAGCTCCAAGCGAAACTGCAATTTCAGCCCTTTTTTCACGGGGCAGTATGTACGGAATTCCACGGCCGCTCCTTTCAAAAAGTCCCGGCACAACAGCTACAAAGAGTGAATCCGGAACGGTTGACTTTGCAACTTTCATGCAGTGATAATGGCCGTTATGCAGAGGATTGTACTCTGTAAAGTCCGCAACCAGCTTTACCTCAGATGTGGAGCCGGACTTTTTCACGTCACAATCCAGATATTCATAGAACAAATCCATATCCCTATTTAAAATTTCGCTTAAGAGACTCATGATAAAAAATATAAAAGTTAAAATATTTAAATAATTACTTATGTTAGATTTGGTTATTAAAAATTCCAGGTTGATTGGAAAAGATGGTGAGTACAGTATCGGTGTGGATGACGGAAAGATTACAGAAATTACCAAAGGAAATTTAAGCGGAGATAAAATCATTGACATCAAATCAAATTATCTGCTTTCCGGCTTTATTGACCCCCATGTGCATTTCAGAGATCCGGGACTGACACAAAAAGAGGATTTCAAGACAGGGAGTATGTCAGCAGCACATGGCGGATTTACAACAGTCATCGATATGCCGAATACCCTTCCAAAAACAAACACCTACAAAGCGCTTAAAGAAAAAATAGATATTGCCGAATCCAAATCCGTTGTCAACTTTTATCTTCAGGCGGGACACAGCAGCCTGGATGAAATGACCAAAATGATTGAGCTTAATCCAATATCATTTAAGGTATTTATGGATTTAGAAACTGACGACAGCCTGGAAGAGATTTTTCAGAATTTAGGCAGATTAAGGCAGACCACCAAATATAACGGCCTTGTTGCCACACACTGTGAGAAAAGAAGCATTGTAAGTGAAAAAACTGAGGAGCTTAAAGACTCAAATGACCCAATTGACTATACTTATGCAAGACCATATACATCAGAAGATGAATCAGTTAAACAAACTATTGAGCTTGCAAGGAAAAACAATTTACGCTTACACATTTGCCACTTGTCAAGTAAAAATGCCCTAAATATTGCACGTAAAAACAATATAAGCTATGAGTTTACACCCCACCATCTGCTGCTTGACGACAGTGCATACAACACCTACGGTACAATGGTAAAAACCAACCCGCCTCTGAGGCCGAAAAGTGAATGCGTCAGAATTTCAGACATTGATGAAAAATCAATCATCGGAACCGACCATGCACCACATACACTTGAAGAAAAGCATCGGGGAGTCTTTACATCATCACCGGGAATACCTGCACTGGAAACCGTGGTGAGCCTGCTTTTAACCGAAGTCAATAAGGGCAATTTGGATTTAAACCTGATTCCTAAAATATTTTCCGAAAATGCGGCAAAAGTATTCAATCTGGATTCCAAAGGAGAAATTGCCATCGGAAAAGATGCCGACTTTACGGTGATTGACATGAATCGTCAAGGCAAATTCGATATAACAACATTTGAAACTAAAGCCGAATACTCACCATTTGACGGCTGGGAGTATAAAGGCGCACCGGTAATGACAATAGTTGACGGAAATATAGTTTTTGATGATTCATCTTAAACAATGCTCTTTTTATTTTTTTATAAAAAATTTATTCCACAGGATAAATTTTTCTAAATTTTATTAAAAACTTATTGTATAGAATAAATTTCAATCAATTTTATCAAAAACTTATCTTATAGAATAAATTTATATTAAATGAAAACCATAAGAAATTATAAGGATGTGTGCTTATGGTTGATAGAAATTTGTATATGGATAGAATCATACGATTAATCGATTTAGATGTCATTAAAATAATAACTGGAATAAGAAGATGTGGAAAATCATATTTTTTAGAATTGTTCATTGAGGAATTAGAAAACAGAAATGTAGCAAAAGACAACATAATCCACATTGATTTAGAACATCCAAAATACAATTATATTGAAAAAAGAAACGAATTGGATGAAATATTAATTCCGAAACTTGAAAAAAATAATGAAAAAAAGTATTTAATCATTGATGAAATTCAAAACATTGCCGAATGGGAAAAAAGCATTAACGGATACTATAAAGCATACAATATCGACATTTATATAACTGGATCCAACTCAAAACTTCTATCTAAAGAATTGGCAACATTATTAACTGGTAGATACACAGAAATCAAAATGTATCCCTTCTCATTTAATGAATTTTTGGATTATAAAAAAGAATTGAATCAGGACTGTGTTATAAAAAATAATTTGAAAACACAAATAGAAAACCTGTTTGATGAATATTTCCAATATGGAGGATTACCTTTAGCCATATCTGCAGATATAAGGGATAAAGAGACAATGATAAAAGACATATCTTCCTCAATATTCCTGCATGACATAGTTGAAAGATATGATATACGAAACATCGGATTGCTGAATAGGATAACAAAGTATTTGATTGAAAACACAGGAAATTTAATCTCCGCAAATTCAATTTATAGGCAATTGAAGCAGGATAATTTACCAATTACACCAAATACAATATACAATTACTTGGAATATCTGGAAAAAAGTTATTTTATTTCAAAAGTAACACGAGAAGATATGAGTGGATTAAAAGAAATAAACAATTCAGAAAAATATTATTTAATCGACCAAGGATTTTATAAATCAAATTTAGAAGAAAAACAGCAGAATAAAGGGAAACTTTTAGAAAATATTGTATATTTAGAACTCTTAAGGCAGGACTATAAGATTACAATAGGCAAAATGAAAGATTATGAAGTTGATTTTATCATTAGGAAAAATAATGAAAAAGCATATATCCAAGTAGCTTATGAAATCAAAGAAGATGAAAAAACACTTGAAAGAGAATTAAGACCATTACTAAAAATAAATGATAATTATCCTAAATATCTAATAACAACAGAACGTGACGATTATTCTCAATATGGTATAAAACATTTAAACATAATAGAATTTCTAATGAATTTTGAAAAATAGGATTAAAAAAAAGAAAAGTAATAGGTGTTAAGACACCTATTTGTAACATAATGCATCTTCAGGACATGCTTCAATACATTGACCACATAAAGTACAGAATCCTGCAATTGGTAATTTAGGATTGTCTGTTTCGTGGAGCATGTCGTAAGGACAAGCACTAATACAGTCACCGCATGCATCACATTTGGATGGGTTGAATTCAATCCTATCTCTCATGACAGCTTCGCCGTCGATAGTAATTTCAATAGATCCAATGTTTAATGCGTTGTTTGAACAAACTGAAGCACAGGCTCCACATCTAATACAGCTTGCAAAAGATGGGTCTCCGCCAGTTTCTTCTAATGAAGGGCAACACATACCAGTTTTTGTTACAACACGGATAGCTTCGGTTGGACATTTATTAGCACATGCACCAATAAAGTCACATTTTTCAGCGTCACGGCCAATTCCTTCAGCATCTACAGGTGCACCTTCACCCCATTCAACATCAATTTCTAATGCGTCAACAGGACAGAGGTTTACACATAAACTACATGCTGCACATACTGCTGGAATTTGAACGGTTAAATCTCCACAGTTTGGTTTAATGAAGTCACCAGGACATGCTTCGATACAAGTGTTACAACCAATACATTTTGAAGCAGTGAAATTAAATGATTTAATTTCTTTTTCACGTTTGACAGGTTTTTTCTCAGAGATGAATATTTTATTCCATGGACAGGTTTGTGAACATAATCCGCATCTGATACATTTGTCATCATCTACAGTAATAGGAGATCCGTATGCATCGAGTGTGATTGCACCTACAGGACATGGTTCTACACAGGTTCCA
The DNA here is from genome assembly GCA_017553445.1 of Methanobrevibacter sp. Lineage (GTDB taxonomy): Archaea > Methanobacteriota > Methanobacteria > Methanobacteriales > Methanobacteriaceae > Methanocatella. Next base: position 8,061 of record JAFZMD010000026.1, read on the forward strand.
CATCCGACACAATCTGCGATGTAAACAGGGCCTTTACCGGATAAATCCAACTCAAATTCGGCAGGTTCGACAACACCAGGAATACCAATCATATCTACTGGGCAAATGTCAACACATTTTTGACACATTACACAGAAACCTTGAACTTCTTTTAATTTTTCTTCTGTGACTGCAATGGTTTCTTGTGGACAGACTTCTTCACATTTACCACAGGAAGTACAGAACACTGAGTTGAAGATTAATCTTGCTTGCTCTACGCCTTCAGCAATTTCGTAGTCTTCTACTCTTAATGCACCTTCTGGACAGACATCTGCACATTTAGGTTCTCCACCACACATGTCACAGTGAACAATTGTAGTAGGTGTTAATTCAATAGCTGATGTAGGACATGTACCTTCACATGCACCACATTTGATACAGCCATCATCGTTAATTATAATCATTTACAAAAAACCCCCTTAAATCTTAGAATCTTTTAATGAGGTTTCCTTCACTGTCTACAATATTTACTTCAGCTAATCTCATTTGACTATCCATTGAATGGGTAGCACAGGATAAACATGGATCGTAAGCTCTGATAACCATTTCCATTAAGTTGAAGATACTGTCATCTACTTCCATACCAGGTTTGATGTAATCTTTAGCTACTTGGTGAATACCCATTTCCATAGCTGGGTTGTTTTGGATTGTAGCAACAACAATGTTAGCGTAATTACATAATCCGTTATCATCGGATTCGTAATGGTGGATTAAAGTACCACGAGGAGCTTCTACAATACCTACACCTTTACCTTCGGTTCTTTCTAATTCATCTGGGAATTTTTGACCAGATAAATCTTCTTCTAATGCATTTGCAGCACATTCAGCAGATGCTAATAACTCAATGAGTCTTGCATAGTTGAATAATAATGGTGCTTGAGCATAACCAAATGCATCACGGAAGTCTTTAAGAGCAGCTTGTGCTAATGGAGCTTCATCTGGCATTTTGTCACAAACGTTGATCCTGGATAATGGAGCAACTCTGTAAATACCTTCTGGGTATCCCATTTCTTTAATGTAAGGGAATTTTAACCAGGAGTAAGGTTTTACGTGTTCTGCGACATAGTCAGTGTATTCTTCGTTTCTGTATTCGAATAAATCGCTTCCATCTTTGTCTTTGAATCTGATATTACCGTTATATACATCCCAAGTTCCGTCAGGTTTTACGGTACCACAGTGTCTGGTGTCACCGAAATTACCTAAGCTTGCAACTAAATCAATGTTTTCTTCAAATACAGGAATAGCTAAGTCTAAAGTAGCTTGTGCTAATTCAACATTTTCTTTAGCTCTTGCAAGTAAATCTTTTTGGGTTTCGTCATCTAATTCAGTTGAGATACCACCAG
>JAFZMD010000027.1 GCA_017553445.1 Methanobrevibacter sp.
TTAATATAATAGCCTTTAATAAAAAATATTAAAAAAAGTTGGACTTCATCTATATGTCACGGTTAAAAAATAGTGATTGTTTAAGATTTTTAAAAGTAAAAAAAATAAAAAAGAAATAGAGATAAGAATCTCTAAATCTATTTTCCTATGTCTTCAAGAGCAGCACTGATTTGTGCCATAATTTGATCGGTTTTGAAGTGTTGTTGATCCATTGCACCGGATGGACATGCACCTACACAGGTACCGCATCCTTTACATAATGCAGTGTTGATTTCTGCGTGATGACTTCCAGAGTCTTCGACAATGGAAATAGCAGCAAATGGACATAATTCAACACAAACTTCACAAGCACCACAGATACCTTCGTCAGTACGTGCTACGATAGGTTCGATTTCTACTTGACCTTTAGCCATTGGGATAGCTGCTCTGGATGCAGCAGCTGAACCTTGTGCTACAGAGTCAGGAATATCTTTAGGACCTTGAGCTACACCAGCAATGTAAACACCGTCAGTTAAGGTGTCAACAGGTCTGAGTTTAGGGTGAGCTTCCATGTAGAATCCGTCTGCGGATTTGGAAACACCTAAAGTTTGTCTGAGTTCGTCAGAACCAGCAGAGTGTTCAAGTCCGACACTTAATACAACTAAATCGTAAGTGTATTCGGTTACTTTACCAAGTAAAGTGTCTTCTGCTCTGATAGTTAAGGTTAAATCATCATTTTCGAAGATTTGTGCAGGTCTACCTCTGATAAATTCAATTCCGTATTTTTCTTGAGAGGTTTTGTAGAACTCTTCGTATCCTTTACCGAATGAACGGATATCCATGTAGTAACAGGTTACTTCAGTGTCAGGTTCGTGGTCAATACATAATTGAGCGTTTTTCATGGAGTACATACAACATACTCTGGAACAGTAAGGTTTACCGATTTGCTCATCTCTTGAACCGACACAGTGAATAAATGCAACACGTTTAGGTTCGATACCGTCTGATGGTTTTATTACGTGTCCACCAGTAGGACCTGATGCGTTAATCATCCTTTCGATTTCCATTGCAGTAATTACATTTGAGTAACGTCCGTATCCGTATTGGTAAATACCTGATGGATCGAATGGGTCATAACCGATAGCTGCGATAATGGTACCGACTTCTAATTCGATTTCTTCAGCTTGTTGATTGTGGTCAATAGCATCCGGACCACATGCTTGTACACATAAGTTACATTCGATACAGTAGTCTTTGTCGATGGTTGCGCATAATGGTACAGCTTGAGGGAATGGGATGTATGCAGCTTTTACCATACCGACACCTTCGTCGTAGTAGTTAGGTATTTCGATAGGACAAGCTTCTTGACAAGCTCCACAACCAGTACATAAAGATTCATCTACGTATCTTGGTTTTTTCTCTACTTTTACTTTGAAGTTTCCGATGTATCCGTCAACTTCAGTAACTTCTGCGTAAGAAATTAATTCGATGTTTTCATGTTTGAATGCGTCTACCATTTTTGGTGCTAAGATACACATTGAACAGTCGAGTGTAGGGAATGTTTTATCTAATTGTCCCATTCTTCCACCGATGGTAGGGTTTCTTTCTACCATGTAGGTTTTGAATCCCATATCACCTAAATCTAAAGCGGTTTGAATACCAGCTACTCCACCACCGATAACTAATGCTTTGTTATCTACTGCTACTTTGGTAGCTTCTAATGGTTCGAGTAATCTTGCTTTAGCAACTGCCATACGTGTTAAGTCTTTTGCTTTTGCGGTAGCATCTTCCGGTAAGTCCATGTGTACCCAGGAGTCTTGTTCCCTTAAGTTTGCAAACTCAAATAAAAATTTGTTTAATCCTGCTTCTTCAACACATCTACGGAAAGTAGGTTCGTGAAGACGAGGGGAACATGCTGCTACAACAATACGGTTTAAGTTTTTCTCTTTGATGTCTTCCTGGATTAATGCTTGACCAGGGTCAGAACACATATATTTGTAATCAGTTGCGTGAACTACGCCAGGTAATGTCTTAGCGTATTCCGCTACTCCAGGACAGTCAACGACTCCACCGATGTTAACACCACAGTGACAGACGTAAACACCTATCCTTAATTCTTCATTATTATTTATTTCTTCTGCCATAATTTTCACCTTGTACAAGTGTGCGAAATTATCTAACATAGAGTTAGATATTAAATATGTAGTTGCAACACATTAATAAAGCTTTCTGAAAAAATATTGGAGTAAAGTATATATATGATAAAATAAAAGGCTTCTTATATTAGCTTTAATCTTAAAAAAAAGATTTATAATGACTGTTTATTGATAAAGTAAAATCTAATCAATGAATTTTAGGAAAGCAAAAATTTAATGTAATAATTTTTTTGTGATTTTTACTACATCAGCATGATTATTAAAGGAAGCGTGAAAAGCGAAATCACCGTATTAATCAAAATGCAGTCGGAAGTCAATTCAAAGTCCAGCTTGTATGCAATCGACAATATCAGAGACATCATCCCCGAAGGCATTGCAGCTTCTATGATAGTGACGTTATGCTCAAGTCCCGTCAGGCCCAAAAAGGACACAATCAAAAAGGCCACGAATGGGAAAAATGCCAATTTCATGACAGACGTGAAAAAGATGACTGATTTTGAACGCTTAAGACCTGAAAAATCTATTGAAACACCTAAGGACAGCATAATCAACGGAATGGCACCCTCACCCAAATAATTTAAGGAATTTTCTAAAACAGGCCCGATTGGAATATTGGCCAAGTTCAAAAGGATTCCTAAAATTATTGCCCAAAGTGATGGGAATAATACGATTTTTTTGATGGCATTTTTGGTTGATCCACCGAACTTCAGAACCAAAACGAAAGAAAGAATCAGAAAAACACATAATGTAGAGATGTCGCAGAAAATAGCTCTGATAAGGCCTTCAGTTCCTAAAATACCAATGTTAATAGGATATCCCATGAATGCCGTATTTGCAATCATTACAGTAACCAAAATACTCCACAGCTTCTTATCAGAGAAATTAAACTGCCTTAAAATTAAATATGAAACGATTCCCGTAATAAATGACGATGCAATCATGACAAAGGGAAGGATTCCTAAAGTTGAAATCAATGACAAATCAGCAGAATAAAGTGCGGAAAACACCATTGAAGGAAGTAGTATGTAGATTACTATATTATTGAGGGAATCCACATCGCCTACACTTAAAAAGTCCATTCTCTTAAGGATGTAACCCAATGCAATCATCAAGATAATTGACAAAATAGTGATTTCTATAGCATTCATTAAATAATAGATAGTTAACTAATGGTATTTAAAATTTTAAAAAAAAGAGTAAGGAAATGAAGATATTTAATCTACAATACCTTCATTAGTGATTTTGAAAACACATTCGCCTTCAGGCAAATGAGGGCTGTCAACCAAACGGGCAATTCTTTTGCCTGCAAGACCTTTTTTAAGCCAAATTCTGTAAGTGGAAGCATGTCCCAATACGTGTCCTCCGATAGCTTTCGTAGGGCTTCCAAAGAATGAATCCGGTTTAGCTTGTACCTGGTTTGTAATGAATACAGCAACATTATATGTATTAGCAATTTGCTGAAGTGAATGCAAATGCTGGTTTAACTTTTGCTGCCTTACAGCCAAGGACTCCCTTCCAACATATTCAGCCCTAAAGTGAGCCATCAAAGAATCAACAATGACCAACTTGACATTAGTACCTGACTGAATGAGTTCATTGATTTTATCAACCATCAATATCTGATGGGAAGAGTTGAATGCACGAGCAACATGAATTCTTTGCAAGACATTTTCTACATCCAATTCAAAGCCATTGGCAATTTGTTTGATTCTTTCAGGACGGAAAGTATTTTCAGTATCGACAAAAACACAATCTCCATCAAGACCGCCTAATTCTTCAGGTAATTGAACTGTAACGGCCAGTTCATGAGAAATCTGACTTTTACCGGATCCAAATTCACCAAACACCTCAGTAATAGCTTGAGTTTCAATACCTCCGGCAATCAAATCATTGAATCCTTTACTTCCAACAGAAATATGGCCAACATCTTTTCTTCTTTCATCAACTTCCAATGCAGTTTCAAAGCCTATGTCTTCAGCCTTACGTGCAGCTTCAATTACCTTTTCAGCAACACCTTCACCTATTTCTGCTTTGACAGATAATTCTTTAGGAGTAGCAGTAGCCAATCTCATCATGTCTGCAAAACCTGCATCTCTTAATTTTTCTGCTGTTTTTTCACCAACACTTGGTAAATCTTCTAATTCTACCATAATAATCCATCCTTATTTAATAATATTTTTGTAAAATTTTTCTTGGGTTGAGTTTTCTAACTTCATTATATTCATCATAACTGACATTTGCAATGACTTCTACTGTAAGACCTTCCAAGTCTTCGATTTTTCCATCCAAAGCACCAGGATCATCACTGACAATGCTGACGATTTCATCCTTAGGCATTTCAAGTAATTCTTCAACTAGATTATCGAAAAATGTTAGGCCGATTTCACCTGTATCATCTACTAATGTAGTTGGAATCATGATAGTGGTTCTTGGCTCATCGAAGGTTTCGCCGCAGAAATCACAGGTAGTTTCACCATCGATTTCAATGTCTCCAATGTTGTTTCCACAGTTAGGACATTTTCTAATGAGCAATCTTTCTGGAATTACATCCTGAAGGGTACCGGTAACACGGACATTGACATCATTGTCTTCAATGGCTTCAATTTCTTTTGGAACATAGATGGCTTCCTTGAGCTCTTCAAATGAAGGCAAATTCATCAGTTCCTCATCGCTAGGTTTAACGATTGCTGTGGATTCGGAAACGTTTAAAGTTAACTGATCATTGTATAGGTCTACTCTAGGGTTTTGGATTTTGATTGCTTCACCTTCATCGAATTCCCTTTTTGCATTTTCTCCCCATAAGGATACCCTTATAGCCTGAGAATTGTCTGCAATTTCAATATTTCTGAGTGAATATTTGCTTCCGTCATCCCTTTCCAATTCACGGGCATCAAAGACTTCAAATATTCTTCCTACAACAAAGATATTTTCATCATATTCATCCAAATCTGAAATTTCACGGTATTCATAAATCATTTTTTCCAGAGTATCAAATGAAGGCAGGAATTTAGCTTCTTCTTCTGACAATTTAATTACTCTTGAAGATGAACCTATATTGAGACTTACCCTGGAGTCCATTGTGAATCTCACGCGGGCATTTTCAATTAAATATGCATCTCCAACGGTTAATTCGACTTCACATTTATCATCCCATAAAGACAATTGGATAACTTCTGTCCCATCGGATAATGTTGCGGAACGTACACGTCCTTCACTGCCGTCAGATGGTCTTTCAAAGGTTTTTACATCACCAACAGACATGATTCTACCCATTACATCGACGTCAACATTTTCCTCATCAGTCAATAAAATTTGTTCAACTGATACTGGCTGCAATTTTTCTCTAATGGAATCGAACAATGAAATTTCATCATCTGTTAAGTTATTTGGATTAACACTTATCTGAGTAGAGAAATTAGTATTAATGGAGTGGCCTTCTTCAGTATATTCATCGTAAACAACATTTCCACCAATCAATTTAACTATATCTCTTTTATTAATATCCAAATTAGCACTGTCACCCCATAACGTTACTCTGATAGAGCCCGTATCATCGGTGATGTTGAAGTTTCTTAACTGTCCTTCACTTTGATCGGATTTTCTGATGAATTTCCTTATATCTTGTATCCTCGTTACAACACCCATGATTGAAACATCTGAATCTCCATCATCCAAATCTCCGATTTTAGACAATTCATGGACAAAATTAGGAACATCAAAGTCTCCTTTAATTATTCTTCCGTCCCAGTGACTTAATGATTTTTCATCGTTTCTTTCCCTTACTTGAGCCTGAAGGATTTTAACTGTATCGCCATCATGCAAGTCAAGAGATTCTATTAAATCAACATTATTATTCCATAATGTATATGAGATTGTTCCTGAAGCATCCTGAAGTTCCAATGATGCAACCTTGCCGTCTTTACCGTTTTTATTATAAGATCTAACTGGTGGGATTCTAGTTATTCTTGCGATAACATTTACTTTGGTATCGGCTTTAACATCCTTAATAGGAGTAATTTCTTCTGTGTAAGTTGGATAATCGTTAGGGTCTGCATCAACTACCTTTTCAAATACTGATCTTGGTCTCATTGTAGCTTCAAGACCTGAATAACCATCTTTTATGTCGACTCCAGCAACATGGACAATATCTCCTTCGGAAATGTTTTTCAAATGTTTGATGTTTTCAGTCCACAAAACGACACGGATTTTTCCAGTTTTATCTTCAACATCGACATTGCAGACTTTTCCTGAGTTTCCTTTACGGGTTTTAAATGATCTTGGATTGCTAATGCTTTTTACAATTCCAACAAAAGACTTGTCCTTATCTCCATCTTCAAGCAATCCTATATCATCACTGGAATATTCCTCCCTGTCCGTTAAAAGTTCATTTTCCTTTTCAACATATCTGCCGATAATCTGATCTGCAAAGGTTTCCTCATTCATAAATGATACTTCTGAATTTTCCCTTTTCAGCTTGTTCATCTCTTCCAAAAACTCGTCTTCAGAAATAAATTCTTTAATCTGATTGTATTTATCTAAAAGTTCATCTGTCATTACAACTTCTTCAAAAGATGAATCGCCTTCGCCGGAATCTTCGGATTTTGAAATTTCACTTACGCCAATATGGTTTTTAACAACCTCTTTAGCTATGTCTATATCATTCATAAAAGGTAAATCTTCAAATTCAGGACGAATTTCTTCCATTTCTTGTAGAAATTCTTCTTCAGATAGTATATCTTTGACTTTATTGTATTGTTCTAAAATTTCATTTTCCATACCAAACCCCTCGTTAGAAAGTTAATTATTATTTTGTATTTTCTTATAATATAAGTGATGTGGGAGAGCATTTGACAAGTATTATTTTATAGAAAAATTGCTCAAAATCACTTAAATATAAAATTAATTAATTAAAATGTGATGATTATTAATATGCATTAGGATTTTTCTTTACAATAGTTTTAATCATTATTCCCAAGTCCAATCCCATATGCCAATTTTCTACGTATTCTATATCATATTCGATACGTTTATTGATAGAAGTATCTCCCCTACAGCCATGAATCTGAGCCCATCCAGTTATACCTGGCCTAACCTGATGCTTAACCATATACTTCGGTATGTCCTTTCTGAACTCCTCAACATAATATGGCCTTTCAGGTCTGGGGCCGACTACACTCATTTGCCCTTTCAACACGTTGAAAAATTGAGGCAGTTCATCAATACTGGTTTTTCTGATAAAGTTACCCACCTTAGTCTTTCTCGGATCATTCTTTGTAGTCCAGGCAGACCTTTCATCATTTGCCTCCTGAACTCTCATGCTGCGGAACTTATACATCTTGAAAGGCTTTCCATGAAAACCTATTCTTTCCTGCTTGAATATGATAGGCCCCGGTGAAGTCAGCTTGATTGCAATAGCCGTTACAATCATTATCGGAGACGTTATGATAATGGCTATAATGGATATAATGTAATCGGAAAGATATTTCAGGAATTTATTGAACGGATCGTCTAAAGGAACATATCTTATATTGATAATTGGAATGTCCTCAATCATGTCAACAGACGGCTGTGCTGGAAAATACCTGATATAATCAGGAATGATTTCAGCCTTTATACCTACCCTTTCACAGCTTTCAACAAGCTCGTTTATCTTATCATAATATTTAAGCGGAATTGCCAGAACGACACGGTCGAAATTATGATCTTCTAAAACATTATCCAAATCAAGAAAAGAGCCTATGATTTTAGAGCCTTCAATTTCCATGCCTACATGTTCGTTTCTTCCTAAAAATCCACTAATGTCAAAACCCAAATATGGATTATTCCTGATTCTGCGTGCAAATGTATATGCTAAATCATTGTCCCCAACGATAAGGATGTGCTTAATATTCCTATTGCTGATGCGTATCGTTTTAAGGAAATTCCTAATGACGAATCTTTCAATAATACCAATTACCGAAGCGACAATGGCCAAAAGGAACAGCAGGATTCTTGAGAAATCCGGCTCATTTAAAATGAACAGAATAGCTACCAAAATAACAAAAGCTACAATATTAACCTTGATGATTTGAGTAGCTTCAGAAAAAATCGATTTATAGGTTCTGCGAGGCTTATATAATCCAAAAGCAAAATAGAGAATTAAATAAACTGGAATTACAATAAATATTAGGAAAAATACATAGTCACTTATAGGCAAATGTCCTCCAAGAGGTCCGAACATAGTTGTCTTAAAACGTAACCAGCCGGAAATTGCCAAGGACAGTATAACTACGGCTACATCCAGTAAAACCATCATTAAATTTAGTACTCTCTGATTCTCTCTTATCATATATTAACCCTAAAATTAGTTAACATAATATATGAATTTCATGGATATTTAATTTTTCTTTTTAAAAATATTCAAAAAAAGTTTGACAATGCAAAGTATTGAAATGCCAAAATAAACAGTGATGTTGACTAAAAAACTGGAATCCTGCGCATGATGCTTTTTATAATAAATGTACATTGCCCTGTAAAACTCATAAATGAGCTTTGGCCTCTGCTTTTTACTGCTAGCACCCTTAAAATGAGTAATCTTATCTTTTCCGTAGTATACTATCTTCCAGCCTGCATTTTTGATTCTATAGCAAAAGTCAATGTCTTCACCATACATGAAAAATGTCTCATCCAACAAGCCGATTTCATCAAGGACCTCTTTTCGTGTGAATATGAACGCTCCGGTAAGACAGTCTATTTCATAAATCCCATCATCATCCAAATCGTCTAAATTGTAATTATCCTCCTTGCTTTTGGTCGGAATATGGAACAGTCTGAAGAATGAATTTTTAACATTAGGAAAGCTTCTTTTGCATGCCTTATCAATGTTTCCATCCTCCAAAAGAACCTGACAACCGCATGCACCCACATCAGAGTTACTTTCCATATACCCATAAATGTCATTCAAGGTATTTTCCCAAACGACGGTATCTGAATTTAAAAGAAGCACATATCTGGAATCAATGGTTTTCAAAGCCTGATTATTGCCTGCTGCAAATCCGCTGTTTAGTTTTGAAGCGATGAATTTAACCTTATTGCCGAAATATTCTTGAAGCCTGGACAAGCTATCGTCGCTTGAGGCGTTGTCAACGACAATGACCTCAACATCGAAAGGATATGAATAATCCAATATGGAATCAACGGTATTTCTCGTTAATTCAAAGGTTTCATAATTTACAATAACAACAGACAAATCCATAATAATTCACTTTCTTAAAAATTTTAATGTGTTGATAATTAATTTGTATTCCAGTTTGAAATAGTTTTTTAGGTTTGACCTTTTAAAGCTGACTTTTTCAATTTTAGACCTTGTGGATAATCCTTCCCTAATGCCTTCAAGATAGGTTGAACCGAATCCCTTTTTTAAAAAAAAGATGTATTTAATCCCAAAGCCTAAAAACAAAAAGATGAAATTTATAATCTTCAATGGAATCGGCAGATTCTTATAAACCGTCCATACATTGTTTCTGGCAGCAATCCTTACCTTAAACTCGTTATATCTGCTGCCGCTTGTTGCACTTCCAATATGATAAACCACTGCATCTGGACAGAGCAAGTTTCTATAGCCATAAATCTGTGATCTGATAGCTAAATCAACATCCTCCATATATGCAAAGAATTCATCATCAAAAAGGCCTATTTCATCAAAAATACTTTTCTTGTACAAGGACGCTCCCGCACAGCTTGAAAAGATTTCATTAACCTGCACATATTTATCTGAATTCTGATTTTCACCAGTTTTTTTGGTCCATCCAAGCAGATTATATTCATCACCCGCATCGTCAACAAGCTCCCTGTTTTGAGCCTGAAGCATTTTTGCCTGGACAGAAAAAACATCATTACCCCGAATCAAATCAATCATCGCCTTAATGGAGCCTTCCTTAATCTCAGTATCATTATTTAATGAGAAGATATAATCATGCCTAGATTTTTCAATTCCCTGATTGACCGCAGGGGCAAAACCCAGATTTTGGCTATTTTCAATTACCACAACAGGAAAAGTAAAAGAGTTATTTTCAATATAATCAAGACTTGAATCGATGGACCCATTATCAACGATTATTACTTCACCAATATATTCACTATCCAGCTCAAGGGATTTAAAATATTTATCCAGGAATTTTTCTCCATTATAATTTGGGGTAATGACTGAAACTTTCATGATAATCAAATTGAATTTTTAAATTTTTTCCACATGATATAATATAATTTAGGATTTAATAAAAATAACTTAATTTTAAGGCTGAATTTCTTATCTCCCTCAAATTTGGATAATTTGTCAAACAAATCAAGGTCATTCATTTTCTCAATTACTTCATCATAATCATAGTCATTGTAGAAAAAGTAGTTCATGTTTCCGAAAATTGCTCGGGGTATTCTGGAAGTATGCATCAGTTCAGCCAAATCATCCAGATTCTGCTTTTTGAAAAATTGGGCCAAATCCTCAAGAACAGGAATATAATCAAAGCGTTTAAGCTTTGAAGTGTTTATAAGTGAATCTTCACGCTGAATATAATAATAGGTTATTTCATCAGAAACTTTTATTGAATCGCCATAGCTTAAAGCCCTCATTGCAAAGTCGGTATCTTCGCCATAGCTTACATCTTCTCTAAACTTTAGATCATTGTTTTTGATGATGTCTGACCTGTAGGATAGCTGAACGAAATTGAATGGCATTTTCATCTCCAGCTCCATTCTGATAAAATCCCTGGCGGTGATTTCCTCGCATCCATAGTAATGGAGATTGCTTAAATCATCTCCCCCCTTTTTAACCAGCTGTATCAGGCTGAAATCATAATCGGGATTATATAATTGGGATAAATGATTGGTTAGGATATAGTCGTCCCCATCCATAAATACGATATACTCGCCGCATGAAAGAGAAATTCCCCTGTTTCTAGCCGAGCTTACTCCCATATTTTCCTGATGAATGATTTTGTGGGGTATGGCGGAGTTTTTGAATATCTCTTCAACGATTTTTAAGGTGCCATCTGTTGAACCGTCATCTACAACAATGACCTCGAAATCCGTGAAACTCTGATTGATTATTGAATCCAATGTTGCTTTGATATACTTTTCCTCATTGAAAACAGGCAATATTAAGCTGATTTTAATATTATCCATTTTTTTCACCTTTATTTAAAACAAAATCAACAATTCTTTTAGATGAATCACCATTGACTTCATCAACCTGTGTTTTAATAAACGAATTCAATTTAGAAGTATCTATGCCTTCCTTAATTGCGTGGACCAGTTCATCTGTTGAATAAACGATAGGTCCTGGAAGATCCTTTTTATAATCTAGGTAAAATCCACGTTCACTGCTTAAATAATTATCCAAATCATAGGCAAAAAATATTATTGGTTTGTTTAAAAGGCCAAATTCTATCATTATTGAAGAGTAATCAGTTATTAAAATATCCGATATTAACAGTAGCTCCTGTTCATTTTGATAATCGCTACAGTCAATATAATCTCCATCTACACCAATCTGTGAAGAATAAAACTTTTTAATCTTTGGATGGAGCCTTAAGACTAAAACATAATCATCGGATAGGTTTTCATTGAATTCATTAATGTCCAAATAATTAAAGACATTATTATAGACCTCATTTTCCCTGAATGTTGGAGCATATAAAATTATTTTTTTATCTGAATCCAAACCATATTTTTTGTTGAAATTATCCCTTAATTCTCGAATATCATGATTTTTAAAATAGTAATCTGCTCTTGGAAGGCCCAGTGCCTTGATTTTAGACCTGTCGATTTGGAATGCTTCGCTATAATAATCCTCTATGCATTTTGAAGTGGTGATTAAATAATCTGTGTTATCTGAAATCAGTTTAAGCATTGAAGCATTTTCTACACTTCCTCCGAACTTCTTAAATGCACCTGGAGCATGCCATAACTGGATAACGGTTGATGTATCATTGAATTTCATGAAAGCCAATGGGAAAAAGTTATCATTCAGGAAAACGTATCTGGAAGTAGCCAATTTCTTTAGGGAAGCTATGGATAATTTATCCTTATAATAATAGTTGAACTCAAAGTCTCCCCTATCTTCAAATTCCCTTTTGATGTATTCCAGATTGCCTCTAAAGGATTCATTTGAATCTATAATAAATGAAACCAAATTATTATCTATAGGATTTTTTGTGAAAACATTGAACAGTTTTCCAAATGCTTTATGTTTAAAATACATTATCCGCCCCTTAGCCTAAAATATTTATTAGGTAAATAAATTAAAATATTACGATATCTTCTAATGGAATTAATAGATTTGACAACCTTTTCATAGTCATCATCCAAAATAGGATTTGTTAAACTTGAATATATTCTTTCACCAAATCCCGGAACCAATTTCACATCCTTTTTTAGAAGCTCATTAATATCCGAAATAAGATCTGTTTTTTCCCCATCAGAAATATCACTGAAAACTAAACTTGTAATCCAATAAATGAAGTGCATATTGAAAATTTGGGAATAATACTTTGTCAAATCATTTTCACTCAAGAATTTATCGGTTTCAAAATAACCTTCTACCATTTTTCCCAAATATTTTTTATTTCTGATATGAATCGTGGACTTATCTCCTTCAACATTACGAATATTGTAATTGTAACTATAGAAATCATCCAAATAAACCGTTCGTGATGATTTAAACAATGATACGATGAAAAAATACAAGTCTTCAGCAAGCATTCCCTCTAAAAAGGTAATATCTTTATCTATTAAAAATTCCTTTCTGAATAATTTGCACCAGATAGCGGGATCAATTGAAAACAAACGGGTATCATCTTCTACATCTTCAACGACAACATTTTCTCCTTTGAAAACAGTCTTAACAGATTCGCGAATATCTGGAAAAACCTTGTAATAATTGGTGATAACCATGTCTGCATTATTCTCATTGGCGCTGTTATACATGACTTCAAATGCTTGAGGAGTATATGTATCGTCATGGTCAGAAAAAATGACATATTCAGAATTAGATAAATTTAATCCGATATTTCGTCCTTTACCTGGAAATCCATGATTTTTATCTAAAAATATTGATTTAACATTAGAAAAATTTTCATCAAATAAATTAAGCAAATATATTGTATAGTCATCATCAGATGAATCATCAACGAAAATAACTTCTATATTTTCAAATCCTATGCTTTGATACATTATTGAATCGAAAAAAGCATTGAGAAATAAACCTGAATTATATGTCGGTACAACAACGCTAACCTTATACTTTTCCATATTATCTTACCAATTTATTTTTAATTCTTGAAATTAAGCTTCTGTTATTCATGTTTTCCTGTATTTTTTCTAATCTTTTAGATTCTATAACTGCATCATCAAATTTATTATTTAATATCAAATCAACTAATTTTTCATATCTTTTTTTGAAAAATGGATCCGGAGAATAATATTTTTCAAATATATCATGAGATTTGATGAATAAAACCCTTTTATCCCCATCATCCAATTTAGACAATACGATTGTATACAGCCATGATGTAAGATGGCTCTTAAAGATTGTTTCACCATATGCGGTTTTGTTTAGTTCAATTAAAATTTCATCAATCTTATAGTATCCATTTAATATGGCTTCGATGTATTTGCGATTTCTCACATGAATTGTTGATTTGTCATTTTCACTATCTCTTATTTTGTAATTATAAGAATAAAAATCATTAAGATAAATTATTCCGTTGGCCTTCAAGCATGAATATGCACTAACATAAACATCTTCGGCCAGCATCCCTTCCAAAAAGAGGATGCCGTTATCGATTAAAAAATCCTTCCTAAAGAGTCTTGTCCATATGGCGGCAGGTACCCTTAAGAGATTTCTATCTTCATCAATATCCAAAACCTCTATTTCGCCTGAATCCTTATAAATGGATTTGAAAGGAATTGTTTTATCCGGAAAAACCTGATTGAAATTGGATATCAGCATGTCATTTTCACCGATTTTATCGCACATCACTTCAAAAGCATTTTCTGTATATGTATCATCATGGTCTGCAAAAATGACATAATCCGAACAAGCTAAATTTAAGCCTATATTTCTGCCTTTTCCTGGAAATCCTGAGTTGACATCCAAAAATTCCACCTTTACATTGTCATATGATTCATTAAAATCCTTTAATAAATCAATGGTATAATCATCTGTCGAGTTATCGTCAACAAAGATAACCTCTATATTTTCAAATCCTATGCTTTGTGATTTGATGGAGTCTAAAAACTCATTTAGATAATCTCCTGTATTATAAGTAGAAACGACAACAGAAATTTTATATTGAGACATTTTAATCAATTAATTCATTATATAATGCGATATATTCATCACACATTTCATTTACATCATTAAATTTTATTTTTGAAATATTTAAAAGTTTATTTTCATAATCCTCTTGATTTATATTAATAATTAAGTCATATATGCCATTTATATCTGTATAATCAACTAGCCATCCGCCGCCGGTTGAAGAAATCCTTTCCCTTAAAGCACCCAAATCACTTGCCACTACAGGTAAACCTGCCATCCATGACTCCGTTAATGTATATGAGTATGTTTCAGGACAAGCGGATAAAATCAGTGAAAGTGAAGGAGCTATATCAGATACGATATGATTGAAATCATTCCTTTCATATTTCCCATGATTAACACCATAACTATTTAGATTGGGAATTGTAGTTCCCATGAAATGGAATTCAAAATTATTACTCTTATCCAATTCTTTCAGTTGTTTAATTATCAGTGAGCCCTTATGGGGTGAAACGTGACCCGGGACTAAAATTTTAATAGGCTTAAAACCAAATTTCGCCCGATACTGTGATTTGTCAACATTTACTCCATGCTCTATTATCCTGAAATTATCCAAATCAGGATAAATCTCCCTATAGATATCGGTTACGCTTTGGGTCGGGGCTATATTGACCGATGATTTTTCCAAAAGATTAAGGCATTCCTTTTGCCACCTTTCAAGGATAGATTCACGGGAAATATCTGATTTATGAGCTATTCCACCACAGTCCTTGCAGCTGAAGCCGCAATATTGGCAGTTCCTATCCACCAAATGAATGGATGGGCAGATATAGTAGAAGTCATGTAGATTAACGACAAATGGGATTGCTTTTTTTACCATGATATTAATTAAATCAAAACTATGATTAATTAAATGATTAATATGAACCAAATCTATACCTAATTTTGAAAGAATTTCATCGTAAATAATAGCCAAATCATCGTTGGAAAAAATGCTTTCAAAGTTGTTCTGTGAAATGAAGTTATCATCGTTATCTATTATTGAAAAATTCGTATCAAATGAAACATCATAGTTGGCAATTTTTTCCAGATTGCCTTTAACGTTCCACAATTCAACATCTTCACCGTCCGAAGTTAATATAAATGCATTATAATCTTCAGACAGGTTATTTATGATATCAATATTTAAAAATCCTGTTCCTCCGACCGTGCCAATCTTTTCATGCAAAACAAAGAGAATATTTTTCTTATTGCTGCTGTAAAATTCAGATAAGTCCTTATTTGAAACACTAATCTGCCTGTTTTCGCCAATCCCATATAATGCATAATGAATCAGGGGATTGATATCGACATCAGAATAATGATTTTTATAGAAAACCCCATCAAAAGTATCGTTTGGCTTTTTGCCTTCGCCAAACCCGAAGAAAATGTAATGGAGCAAGGGATCCATTCCGGATGATGAAACTTTAGGATATTTTCTTAAATAGAAATCATCATCAAAGAGATT
Organism: Methanobrevibacter sp.; assembly: GCA_017553445.1. GTDB lineage: Archaea > Methanobacteriota > Methanobacteria > Methanobacteriales > Methanobacteriaceae > Methanocatella. The sequence goes on from JAFZMD010000027.1 coordinate 15,941, forward strand.
GTTTTTACGAATAGCTTTATAGCCTTCATTAATTTCCAAGGCTTTGGATTTATCCTTTACCTTATAGTTAATGTATTTACTGGGAAATTTAGCAAAAAGTTTATTTTTAAAACTCATAATCATCCATTACTATAGTTTGAAGTTGTTCCAAAAAGTCAGCGACGAAATCATCCTTTATTACAATTTGAGGCCTGTCGTCTGATTTTATATTGTCAAAAGAAAGCGTTATGTCATACTTTTCAGTGTTCAAGTCACCATTGTTGACAATAATCTTTAAAATGTCTCTGCGCGCAATGATATTGTCCAAGTCATAATTATCCGTAAATGAAAGCAGGATATCTGAAGAGTTTCCTATATAATTATTCTTGATGTTTGTAATCACTTCAACCGTATAATCCAAATCATTGAATTTTTGAGAGATTTCAGAAATCAAATCCCCATTGTTGCTGTTTTCATCATCGATTATCGTTATCTTAAGATTTTTTTCTGTGAAGAACTTTTTTGATTCAATTTTGTCCAGAAGCAAATTCTTTGATAAATACTGGCCCCATTTGTTCCAGAAAAATGAATAATTGTTTTTATCGTTTTCAAAATAGCTTTCGCTTTTAACACGGGTACTGGATTCGTGGTGGAACAGTACTGCATTTCCCGCAAATAAAATGCAATAGCCTTTTTCACGCAGTTTCAAGCAGAAGTCAACATCTTCAAGGCCATAGAAATAGTTCTCATCAAGACCGGAAAGCTCATCATATACCTTCTTATCGATTAGATTTACGGCACCTGTTACAGAAACACAATAATTGTTTTTCGTTAAAGAGGAATCGAAAATGTCAAGCTTGGAATTGGATTTGTTGACTGCATATAAGCAGCAAGGATACATTCTTTCAGAAAAGATGTCGCCGCTGTGCTGTATTGTGTATGATGAATCCCTATTGGCATTGAAATAATAAGGAAAGATAAGTTTGGCTCCTACGGAAACCACATCATCATTATAAAGCATTGCGCCCACCATCTCATTCAGCCAGCCGTATGTAGGTTCAATGTCATTGTTCAATAAAAGCAGATACTCGCCGTTGGCAATTTTGGCCGCATCATTGTTGCCTTTAGAAAAACTAACATTAACTTCATTTTCAATAACCCTTATAGGCAGGTCAAGACTTTTTAAATAGCTAACGGATTCATCGCTTGACGCATTATCAACTACAATGATTTCATAGTTGGAATAGTTGGTTTTAACATCGAAATCCTTGAATAATCTTTTTAAATGATTCAGCCCATTTCTGTTCAGGACAATAATGGATACCAACGGTTCTTCATCAAATTCATAATTGGATAAAAATGCCAAATTGGTTTCACAGATTTCCTCCTTCCTTCTTATTGAATAGGATTGCTGGTAGAATTTGCCTTCATTTTTACCATAAGCAACATAATGCAATAATGGGTTTATACCTGCCTGGTCAACGTCAGGATAGGCTTTCAAATAAAAATCCGGGTCAAAATCAAGAGAGGGCAATTTTCCTTCCAGATGGCCTTTAGTCAGGTAATGCTTTAATGCATCACCGGAAAAGTCATCATAAGTTTTTTTGTAAAATTCACTGTCGAAAAGGCCAGAATTATTTATTTCATTGTAAAACTTATGGTTTTTTATTGAAGATTTAAAATTTGAAGAAGAAAATTTGCCGGCGAAATCAAAATCCATTTAATCACCCTTATTTTTAAAATTTCTAAGTTTACCGGTAATTTTCCAGGATGTAGATTTTCTGATAGCGTTGATTTGTCTATCCCAATGATTCCTCACCTGGTTTAGAGCTTCGGCTTCATCCCTTAACGCATCTATGTCATTGAAAAGCAGGTTTATTTCCTCTTTTGTTAGGGTATTTTTCTCTTTGATATTTCCTTCAAGAGATTTAATCAAATTTCTGCTTGTTATATAGTCGTCCAATTCAATTTTATGATGAAAATCATCAGCCTTTGTCCAGTAGTCATTTATCCAGATGTATTCGGATGCAACAGAAGGATGGAAATTGTTTTTCCACATCAGATACGTGAAGCTTAACTGATCCTGATTCGTGAAGTTGATTATTTCTTCCCACCACTGTTCCATCAATGAAATGATTTCCGGGTCATCATGCTTTCTAAATATCGCCCCAAGAGAAGGTAGACCGTAATGAAGAGGCATTCCTTCATTTCTATATTTTTCAACCTGTTTTGAAATAGTGTAATTTGAATAGCGCGGGAATTGCATTGAGCTTAAAGCTTCATCGAAGATGCAGTCACGTTCAGGATGGACAACTGTCAGCATTGAAGAGTTAATGTATTTGTAGACATATTCTCGAATGCTTCCCACAAGCTTAAATGAACCGTCAATCCAGAAACTATACTTATTATCCGGAAAATACCTGTTTGGAAAGACCTTATACTGTTTTGCAATTCTATTATCATCCAATGTGCAATCTTCCATCTGTATAATCTCCCAAGTGTCGGACTTTAAATCTGGATTCTGGGTAAAGCAAACATATCTTGTATTATCATCTATGAATTCGGGTTCTTTTAGTGAATCGTAAGCCCCTGTAAAAGCAGTATATACAATAAGCTCGTTTTCCTTAATGTCATCAATCAGTTCCTCATCAACCTCAAAATTAGGCTGAAAGAGGTCACTTAAAATAAAGCTATCTACATTTGATTCATATCTAGTTCTTACTACTTCATAGGGGTCCACATTTTCATTCATAAAAATCAGCAAAATAAATTTAATAATTAGTATCTTTTTGATATATATTAAATATATCTAAAATCAAAAATCAGGAGAAGAATGATATGATTCCCGGCAAGGATTCAAGCATGGCCTGAATACCTAAAATAAATATTGCAAATCCGCCGATGAAATTAATGTGTCTTGCATATTTAATGGCTACCTTGGTACCAAGAGTACCGATTAATATCCAACAAATAACAGCAATGAAACTTAAAATAGCCAAACCTACAGGGTTAACGCCAGCACCAACACCCTGTGCTGCCAAAATAAGGTTTTCGATGTTTCCAAAAACAATCAGACCTATAAACGGTTTTAATTCATTGTCCAAATTATTCCCCCCTTATAGATTCAAGCATTGCCTGTGCCCCTAAAACAAATATAATAAGGCCACCAGTAAAGTCAATGAAATCAACGTAAGCCAGCGCAATTTGAGTTCCAAATGTACCTAAAGCCAACCAGAAAGCAACAGCAATAAAACTAGCAACTCCCAATTTAACAGGATTGACTCCGGCAACAACACCTTGAGAAGAGAGCACTAAATTTTCAATATTTCCAAATATTATTAATGCAACAAATGGTAAATATTGATCCAATATCATATTAAAACACCAAAACTCATATCATCGGAAGACATATTCCGAAAAAAAATCCTTTCTACAAATACTATTAACATTTAAAAATATATAAAACTATCCTTATTGGTCTAGAATTTTATCCCAGATTTCAACCCTGTCTTCTATTTTATAATCTGATAAAACATTTTCCAGAGCATTTTGGCGAATATGTCTTCTTAATGATTCATCCGAAATAAGTTTTTCAATCTTTACAACCCATTCATCTTCATTACTGGCTAAAAAGCCATTTACACCATCATTTACAACGCCATTATAAACGCACATATCAGAATAAACTCCAGGAAGGCCCAAAACGGCCAATTCGATGAATTTCAATTCACTTTTACATTGGTTGAACGAAGAATCCTCAAGGGGAACAAGGGCAATATCCCAGTCAACCGTTTCAGATAGCCAGCCCATGAAATTTTTAAAATCCATGTTGTTTGGAGGCAATTCAATAGCTTTAAACCAAGATTCATCAACATTATCAGATGCATTAAAACCCCCAATCACTTCAAAATCAAAATCATATTTCTCCTTTAACCTTAAAATGACATTTTTGATTAGGAACAAATCCTTTGAATGAGTCAATGTACCATAATAACCCAATTTAAGCCTACCTTCAGTTTTTATATCATCTTTAATGTCGAATACTGAGTTAACATAATAATTCGATATTACAACAGTCCTGTCCTTATCAAATCTAGAGGCCAATGTTGGAGTTGAAACCGTTATGACATCACTGGCATCAATGAAATTTCTAATGGATTTAGAAACCCTGCTTACATATTCATAGGATGGACTGTTTTTCTCAACGCCCAGCAAATCGTCATCAGTCTCATAGACCAGTCTGATATCATATCTTTCACACTTTTCACGAAGGACATCCAAAAATGGAAGAATCCTTTGAACGACAACCACATCAAAAAGCCTACACCTTAAAATATTATCAATGTCCATCATTACAAAGCTGTCCATTCCATACATGAAAAATGTATATTTCCCACTTTTAGACAATTCAGAAAATAAAGCGTGTAACCTTATATAAGGGCATGGCGCCAAATTTTCAAAAGGATCATTTGTAAAAACGCCCACACGAATTCTGTCCGTTTCAATAGGATTTTCACGCTGGATATAAGGAATTAGAGTTCTTTTGTCATGAATATAGTATGAATCAGAAACTATCTTTTCAACCTTGGATTTTTCATTTGAAAAGTATTGCTTATAAAGGTCCATTTCAAGTGTATTGATGTAGTTGTTATCCAGTATATTTACTTGGTTATTCCTATAAAATCCATCCAGAACATAGTCCAAAATAGGATTTTCAGTATTATAGGTAGTTTTATAGAATTCAAGATTAAATACATCACTGACATAGGATTGCTGAACTTCCAGAGAATCATTGATACCATAATACAAATAATGAAGAATGTAATCCAAAGCGTTTAAATTCCCATGCACTTGCCTATATTTGTCCTCATCCAAAATGCATAAACTTTTAATGTTTGCGTATGCAGTCTGATATCGGGAAATCTTTTGAGGATTTCCTTTCGATTTAAGTGCAATATATGCCTTAGGATTATTCTTAATTGATTTTGAAAAAAACATTATTTCAACTCTTAATTATATATAATACATTAACATAAAAATAAATTTATGTCATACAAAGTAACTGTTATTATTCCATCATATAATAGTGTTGAATTTTTAGACTCAACAATCAATTCGATTAAAGCTCAAACAATAGGTTTTGAAAATATAGAACTGATTATTATTGATGATTACTCCACAGACACGACACAGGAGATTATAAACAAATATTGTGAAGAATATGAAAATATAAAAACCTATGAATCCGGCAAAAAAACAGGAACACCAGGAAGAGCAAGAAATATTGGAATAGCAAACAGTGAATCCGACTATATTATGTTTATTGACCATGATGACAATTATCTTCCGGATACCGTAGAAAAACTATACAACGCAATCACCGCAAATTCAAGCGATGTCGCTATCGGAAAATTTCAGACATTCGGTGAAAACTATTTTGTAACGGAAGACTGGATTACGGAAGATGTCGTATTAAATTCCATCGATGAAAATCTGCTGTTTTTTTCAATAAATGGAGTTTGGAGAATGATATTTCCAAAGGAATTCCTGCTTGAACACGACATAACTTTCCCGGAAGGAGTATTTGCAGAAGACTTGACTTTTATGATTGACACTTTTGTCAATGCGAATAAAATAGTGTTCATTAATGACGTTGTCTATAATTTCAGATTGAGAACCGGCGATAACTCATCCACAAGCCTGTCAAAAGGAATGCATTATTTGAATGGACTCATAGACGGCTATTTATATACGGTGGACGTATTGGAGAAAAACAATGCATGCAAATATTACGATACCATCTTCAATCAGCACTTATCAGTATGGCTGAGTGATGTTGCATTAAGCGAAACGATAGATATGGAAGACAAAAAAGTATTGGTTGAAAAATCAATCCCTCTTTTTAAGAAACTTAAGAATGTAAATCCGTTTCCAGAAAACAATGCAATAAAAAGCATCATCAATCAGATAATTGCAGGCAATCTGGATGAGGCATATATGCAGATGGGAGATTATCAGTTATTTACAAACAGAATCCATAATTTGGAAGTGGAATTGAATCAGAAAACCCAGCAAGTTGCATATCTGCAAACGACAAAAGGCTGGTTTAAATACAAGATTAAAAATATAAAAGAAAGATTACTTTAATCCTTTAAAAATGTCATCCCACTGCTTTACGCGAGATTTAAAGTTGTAGTTTTCAAAAATATCATCCCTCGCATTGTTAACAATACCATTCCTTAAAATTGGATCTTCAATCAACTTGGATAGGTTATTAACCCAGTCATCTTCATTATTGGCTAAAAATCCTGTTACGCCATCTTCAATAGCTTCCTTATAAACATCAATGTCGCTGGCAACAACAGGAATGCCAAGAGCTGAAAATTCAATGTATTTTAACTCGCTTTTGCATTTATTGAATTCAGTGTTGACTAGCGGTATTATACCAATGTCCCAATCGGAATTTTTTCCCAGCCAGTCATAGAATGTAGACATTGACATTGGATAATAGGGAATCTTTCGAATGCTATACCAATCGGAATTCTCATCAATGGAAGCGCCCGCCACTTCAAAAAATACTGTTATTCCCTTTTTGGAAAATATGTCCTTAAGACGCAAAATAACATTATGAATCATTTCCAAGTCATTGTCATGAGTCAATGTTCCAAAGTAACCTATCTTAATGAAATCGTTGCCTCTGAACGTGAATGGCTTTAAAGGAAGTGAATCATTAACGTAGTAATTTTTAATAATTTCAATATTCTCCAGATTATTTTCTTCAAAACGCTTCTTCAATTCCTGAGTACTTACAACAATCTTATCAACATTCATGACAAGCTTTTTGATGTTGTCGAAATTGCCTAAAATATAATCATAGGAAGGATTGGCCGGATTAATATCCAGAAAATCATCATCACTTTCATAAATAATTTTTATATTATGCTTTTTGGCTTTCTTTAAAATCTGACTGGAGAAAGGATTAACCCTTTGAATGACAATAACATCAAAAATATGAGCATTAATCATATTGTCAATATCTAAAAGAGGCATTATTTCCTGACCGTAAATGAAGAAATGATAATCTCCGCTTTCGGACAGTTTGGAAAATGGAGCATGAATCCTTATAAACGGACATGCATTCATATTATCAAAATTGTCCTCCAAAAATACTCCAACCTTAATCGTGCCGGTTTCAAATTCCTTTCCGGTGACTATATAATCAATTAAGATACTTGCATCTGTAATATAATGATTATTGTCCAGTTCATTTCGAATACGTTCATTGGCAAAATTATCCAATTGCAAATGAGCGTTTTCATTCAAATTAGTAATGAAATGAGGATATTTCCTATTGAACCTTAATTCATTTTTAAATCCTTTTTCTATATAATGAAGTATAGGATCCTCATCTTTAACATCATTTTCATAAATATAATAGTATAAATCAAATATTGGGTCAATATAATTTAGTTTTTCATCGATTGAATCTGTTTTTGAACCTTCTTCAATAAAATGCAAGACAGGATCAATACATGGATGCATCATACCATATTGCGCTTCATTTAAAAGACCCAAATTCTTTATTGCATTGTAATTTTCAAGCCCTTCACTAATGCCCATATCGGATTTTTTCATTGCATGGAAAACAGGATTATTCTTTACTTGGCGTGCAAAACTACCTGCAGCCCTTAACGGCTTTGTTAATTTTAAGGAATTTGAATTCATGAATTCATTATATTCATTCTGTAAAAAGCCTATTCTTCCAGCAGTGTCTATCCTGTATCCCGCCATTCCCTTAACATCATTTACAAGCAGATAAAGTTCCTCTCGTGACAATTCAATAGTGTCTCCAATTTCCATATTTTCCACTTCAACACCTATTTTAGCCCTTAAATTGTCACTTGTAATCGGAGTTGTTAAAATAACCTTATGATGATAATTTTCGCCTTCTTTAGCCCAGTATTCATTATCCCAATAATAAACCCGGCTTACTGACGGATGAAAATCATTTTTCCATGACACATATGCAAAGCTGAGCTGGTCCTGATTGGTATACTTGATATTTTCATCCCACCAATCTTCCATTACCTTAATAACATCGGGATGATTGTGCTGTCTAAACAAAGCCCCCATAACACCCAATCCATAGTGTTCAGGAAATCCTTGAGACCTGTAATATTCAATCTGCTCCTCCATGACGGCTCTTGGATAGCGGGGAATTATTTTTGAGGCATCATATTCATCATAGACACAGTCCCTTTCAGTGTGTACTACAACCAGCATTTTAGAATTGGCACGAATATTTTCATAAATATATTCTCTAATGCTTCCTTTGATTTTAAAGGTTCCATCCAACCAAAAGCTGTATTTATAATCTTTTAAATATTTATGAGGAAGTAATTTATATTGTTTAGCCTTTCTATTGTTGTCTAAAATGGATTCTTCCATTGGAATTATTTTCCACAAGTCAGAAGTTAACTCCCCATTATCAGTAAAGCAGATGTAATCGCAATTTTCATCTATTACTTCAGGCTGTTTTAAGGTATCATAATCTCCAGTGAAAGCCGTATAAATAGCTATCTTATTATTTTTAATGTCTTCAATCGTTTCTTCTGCAGATTCTGTTGAATGGTCAAATAATGGTCTGTTAACATGTTCCTTTGAAACCTTTTGATACGTTTCATAAATTTCATCATAACCCATAATATCACAAATATTTTTCCTCGATTATATCCATCAGCTCATCAGCATAATTATCGCTTTTATCCAGACAGATGTCGTATCTTGAATCATCATCTTTAGAAATTAAAACTTTAATTATATTTAATCTTGAAATTATCTTGTCCACATCATAACTTTCATCATTTGATATTAAGATATCACAATCTTCACCAATGTCAAAATTATTCAAATTAGGAATTAGTTTAACATTGAATCCTTTATTATTTAAATCTTTTACCAATTGAGAAATGAATTCATCATTCTTTGAAATGATTGAAATGTCTAGCTTTTTATCTGTTATGAAATGATTCTGATTAATCTTATCTGCCAGTATTTCCTTGAAAATATAATCTCCCCATTTATTGTAAAAATACATTATGTTCTCATAGTTGAGCCGGTTCTTTTCATCCTGGTCTTCAACACGGGTAGCGGATTCATGGTGGAACAGTAATGCAAAGGGATTGAAAATTGACCTGTAGCCGTTTTGATATAGCTTGAATGCAAAGTCAATATCCTCATATCCATAGAAATAACCCTCATCAAGACCGCCCATTTCCATATAAACGCTTTTAGGAATCAACAGACAGGCAGCAGTATTGGATATTACTTCTCTTTGATGATTCACATCACTTGAAAATACAAGTGTGGAAAACATGTTTTCATGATACGGGCCATAGACATAAGGAGTCCTTTCCTCCCTAAATTTTACACCCGCATGCTGAATGGTATATGATTTTCCTTGGCTTTTCATGTCATCATAGTACGGAAATATTAATTTGGCGCCAACAGAACCAACATTCTCATTGTTTAGCATGCATCCGACCATCTCATTAAGCCAACCGTATGTAGGTTCAATATCATTATTGAGCAAAAGCAAATATTCTCCATTGGCAATTTTGGCTGCATCATTGTTTCCTTTAGAAAAGCTTACATTTTCACTATTTTCAATAACGGTAATCGGCAAATCAAGTGAATTGAGGTAATTTACGGAATCGTCCTCAGAAGCGTTATCCACGACTATTATCTCATAATTTGAATAATTGGTCTTTTCATCAAAGTCTTCAAATAGTCTTTTCAAATGGTCCAAACCGTTTCTGGTAAGAACAATGATTGAAACCAAAGGTTCGTTTTCAAATTCATAATTGGACAAAAATGATTTGTTTGTATCGATAATTTTTTGCCTTCTTAAAATAAACGGATTTTCATCCATTGTAAAGCCCTCATCACCATTTTCAATATAATGGATTAAAGGATTTAACTTATTCTTTTCAATTTCAGGATGCTCCTGCAAGTATCTTTTAAGATTAAATGCAGGTGAAGGCAGCTTATATTCACTAGCCCCATAAAATAGATAATGAATTAAAGGATCCATTCCTGACTTTTCAACATGAGGATAGGCTTTTAAATAAAAGTTCTTGTCGAATAAGCCAGACTCCATAATCTTATAATAATTCTCTTCATAAAGCCTAGCCTTTTTGACATTAAATTTTGATTTTATTAAGAAATCCTTAAAAGTTACCATAATTACCCTACTTTAAAAAATTAAATCTACCTTTCTTAGGTTTTTGATTGCTCTCATTTATAATATTATTTTTATTAATTAATAAATTAGCTATATCCTGTTTATTTAAAAATATTAAGTCAAAATCTATAGTTAATTCATCGCCCATTTCACAATTTAGAATATAATTCGGGTCCAAATTGGAAAATAGCTGATAATCATCATCGATTGAATTGTCACAATTAGCATCTGAAATGTTCAAGTTATTGATTTTTGACTTAATGAAATCCCCTTCCAAAGGATCGAAACGCAAAGCCCGAATTTTTGAAAAATCCGATAAATCAAATGTCAGTTTATTGTTTTCTTTAGGCATGTATTCCAGAGAAATCTTATTCTTTTCATTAAATCCATTTCCTAAATCAATATAGAGACTGGCTGTTGAATTGACCTTATTCATTCTGTTAAAATATTTGAATTTTGCCAAAAATGTTTTGGAATCGAACTTGGAAAGGCTTAAAATATCCTCCCTATAGACAATCTTCTGTGGAAATAGCTGAATGAAAGCATCGATATTTTTCTCCTCAATAATCTTAACTGATGACTGGAGCCTTTCAATGAATGAAATTTCATCATCCATAGGCCAGTCATAATAATACGTCCAAAACAGAACATCATTGATGAAGTTTAATCCAAGCAAATCAACGTTTTTGTTTTTCAATTCAAACAAGTCTGAAATGACATTGCATAAATAGAAAATGTTGTCCTTGGAAATCTTTTTTGTAATGGATTCGGGGTTTTTGCGATAAAAATAATCGGAATCTTTGCTTAAGTAAATATTTTTAGCGCTCAATAATACGTTACATGTAACGACATTATCTTCATAAAGGCCTTTTGAAAATCTGATTAACGGGAATAAGCTCCTGTGATAAACCTTATTGCATGCTGAAGTTGAAAAAAACAGATTAGGATAATTGTTGATATCATCCACCAATAAGTTTTCAGTGAAATTTTGATTATGAACGCTTTCCTCTTCAATGAATTCGTTTCCGGTGTAAGTCTTGATATTGTAAATCAGTAAATCGGCACCTGATTCATTGATTTTCGATAGCGAATCCTCTAAAGTATTTAATGAAATGAAATCATCACTATCGAGAAAGGTAACATAATCTGTGGTGACATTTTCAAGCCCGGCATTTCTGCTTTCGCCCAAACCCTTATTAACATCATTAGTAATTATCTTAAAGGACGGGTATCTAGATGCATATTCATTGATAATGTCCATACTATTGTCCTGTGTCTGGTCATTGACTATGATAACTTCGATATTTTCAATTCCAAGCGTCTGGTTGACAATGGAATCCAAACACTGACTGACATAATTTTCTACATTATAAACCGGTATGACAACACTGATTTTATAACTCATATTTTCACTAAATCTCTAAATCTGCTTTTTTTATTATTTTTTTCTTCTAATTGAGCTTTCAAATTTTCATTTTCTGCCTTAAGTGTATCTGATAATGTCTGATAATGATTAGATAAAATCTTATATTGGAATTTTTCATAATTCAAGTCAAATATTTCGCCATTTTTCGAAATGAGAATGGACTTGTAAAAGGACTCATCTTCATAATGCCAGCCATCAAAACTATTGACGTCACCTAAATTAAAATCATCATAATTATCTTTAGCTAAATTTAAAAATTCATCCTTAAACTCCTCATTCAATCTTAAATATACAAATTTTAAGTTAACAATAATAAACATCAGAAACTGATCCTTAACAGATGCATATATACCCTTATCAATTAAATTTTGTTGAACATGCTTTAAAACCTTAAAAATATCAAAAGACTTTTCATCACCCTTTGTTGATATTGAATCGTCACGAACCCTATAGTTATATAAAATTTCCCTAATGACAGAAGTCTTTTCGGCGTTTAAAAATACCGTATAAAAGAAATACAAATCCTCATAAATCAATCCTTCAGGAAAAGAGCATTCATCAAGAAAAGATTTTTTGTATAGTTTATTGAAAGGAGCATGTGATATCTTAAATAAAATATCTAAAACATCATTGTAATTAAAATTAGAAGTAGTTAATGAATCAGGAATAATTTCCAATTTAGAATTTTGATTTTCGCTGAACTCCTTAGTATCTTCATTATAATATCTAAACTTGAACATTGTAATGTCAGAATTGAATCCTTTAACATGCTCATACAATTCTTCCAAGGCATTTTCTTCAAGCCAATCATCAGAATCAACAAAAAGAAGATATTCCCCCTGAACATGCTGGATTCCGGTGTTTCGAGCTCCGCTTAATCCCCTATTTTCCTGAGATATGATTTTAAACCTGGAATCTGATAAAGCATAACCTTCCAGAATGCCTAAAGATAAATCAGTTGACCCGTCATTTACACATATTACTTCAAAATCTTCAAATGTCTGATTAACCAAACTGTCTAAGCATTTTCTAAGATAATCTGCAACATTATAAACCGGCAAAACAACTGAAATCTTTACATCCATAATTACACCACTCATTTATTGCCATACATTTTTTCATAATATTGCTGGTATTCTCCGCTTTTTACCTGGTCCATCCAGTCCTGATTGTCAAGATACCATTGAATTGTTTCTTTTATACCTGTTTCAAAGGTGTATTTTGGCTCCCATCCAAGTTCATTGCGTATTTTATCCGCATCAATAGCATAACGTCTATCATGGCCAAGACGGTCAGCCACAAACTCAATCAATGATTCATCCTTTCCCAATGCATCAAGAATCAGCTTAACAATTTGAATATTCTGTCTTTCGTTGTGTCCGCCGATATTGTAGACTTCACCAAGCTTTCCTTCATGTAAAACCAAATCTATCGCTTGGCAGTGGTCATATACATGCAGCCAGTCACGTATGTTTTTACCGTCACCGTAAATAGGCAATTTTTTGTCTTCAAGCGCATTGGATATCATTAAAGGTATCAATTTTTCAGGAAATTGATAAGGGCCGTAATTATTAGAACAGCGCGTAATGTTAATTGGCAAATCAAATGTTTCAAAGTAAGCTCTTGTAATCAAGTCTCCTCCAGCCTTAGATGCAGAATATGGGCTGTTTGGCTGCAATGGGGTTGTTTCAGTAAAATAACCTGTTTCTCCCAATGTTCCGTATACTTCGTCTGTTGAAATTTGGATGTATTTTTCTACTCCAAATTCCTTAGCGGCATTTAATAATACCTGTGTTCCCAATACATTTGATTTGATGAATATTTCAGGATCAGTTATGCTTCTGTCAACATGACTTTCGGCAGCGAAGTTTATGACATAATCGGATTTGGATACCAAATCGTCTACAAGTTCTTTGTCACGAATGTCACCTTTAACAAAGGTATAATTATCCATATCCTCAATATCTTTTAGGTTTTCAAGATTTCCGCAGTAAGTCAGAGCATCCAAGTTAATAATATCGTAATCGGAATATTTATCTAACATGTATTTAACGAAATTGCTTCCGATAAATCCTGCTCCACCAGTAATTAAAATAGTACTCATAAATAAACACCGTTAATATTTGATTTGTGATTCGGCTAGCGTTTGCCATTTTTCATCTTTTTCAGAAAAAATCAGTTCATCAATACCTTCTAAAGGCCAGTCTATTCCAATATCAGGGTCGTTCCAAATGATTCCACTTTCATCAGGACCATTGTAAAAGTCTGTGCATTTATATGCAAATTCCGCATGGTCTGACAAGACTAAAAATCCATGGGCAAAGCATGGCGGGATAAACAGCTGTTTTTTATTTTCATCAGATAAAATGGCACCGAACCATTCGCCGTAAGTAGGAGAATCTGCCCTTAAATCAACACCTACATCAAAAACCTCTCCTTTCAAAACACGAACTAATTTGCCTTGAGGTTGAGTTAACTGCAGATGAAGGCCTCTAAGAACTCCCTTTGAAGAGGAAGATTGATTATCCTGAACAAAAGTCAAATCATAGCCTGCTTCTTTAAAATCGTTTTCATTATATGTTTCCATAAAATAACCACGATTATCACCAAACACGGCAGGTTCAACTATAAACATGCCTTCAATATCACATTCCGTAAATTTAAATTTTCCCATCAATATCACCTATCATATATTAAATATATTTTTTCAAACTATTTAACTCCACTACATATTTTTAAAATTGGAATCTTACTTAAAATCCAAATTATTGCCCAACATAAGAAAATAATGGCAACAGAAAAAATTGGAATCCAAATATATGCCTTTCCAACTTTGAATTGCTCAAAAAATGGATTATATGCAATATAATTTACAACAAGCCAATGTAAAAAGAAAATACCGAAAGTACATGTACTGTATGATACGACCAATTTTGCAAATACGGTTTCCTTCAATGGCTTTAACTTTTCACTTATCATCCTGACATTGAAGTGCCTGAACATTAGGAAAACTCCGCAAGTCTCAATGATAACGAAAATATTAAAGAAATCCAATTTGTTGATGGACCAGAACCCATAATCAATCGTATACATTGAATAAAAATTACATAAGGCACCAAAAACAAATAAAACAAATCCTATAATCACCAGTTTTTCATGAGAACAATCGAATTCCCGGTTATGAATATAATAGCCTAGAATATAATATGCTATAGCATTTACAAAATAATAAATTGATCTGAACAGGTTTTTAACGGGATCTGTGAAAAATCCGGCAGAAAACAGAATTGAGAAAACGAAAATCAACAGTAAAAGATATCTGGCGCCTTCAAATCCATTATCTAAAATAAAACTATTCAAAATAGGTATCAATAAATAAATTCCAAGTAAAAACCATATAAACCATAAAATGGAAGAAACACCTTTAAAACCAAAAAAGACGTCAACGAAATACTGTAGACTTGGTTCATAAGAAGGCAGATATGAAAAATACAGCAAACCGAATATGCTATAGATTATAGCCCAGCAAATGAAAGGAACGACAACACTGCGGGCACGCTTTTTAAAAAATACAGACATCTCCAATTTTCTGTTAAGAAGCAGTGCTCCGCTGACCATTAGAAACAATGGAACGCCCACTCTAACAACAGAAATTACAGCTGTTGAAAACATCCAGTTTACATAAGAACCTTTACCAAAAAAGGTACAGACATGACCTATAATTACGCAAATAATAGCTAATGAACGCAATTGATCAAGATAAAGAATTCTTTTATTAAAGTCTACCATTATTTAACCAAATCAAATAAATATTGACCATAATCCGTCTTTTTAAGTTCTTCAGCCGTTTTTAATAATTGCTCTTCATTGATATAGCCCTTATTGAATGCTATCTCTTCAAGACATGCAATGTATAAGCTTTGTCTTTTTTGAACCGTTTCAATGAAATTAGCCGCTTCCAAAAGACCAACATGGGTTCCCGTATCCAGCCAAGCCATTCCACGACCCAAAAGTTCAACTTTAAGTTTTCCACGATTCAAATACTCTTCGTTGACTGATGTGATTTCAACTTCACCTCTGGCTGAAGGCTTTACGTTTTTGGCTATTTCAATTACATCATTGTCATAGAAATACAATCCCGGAACGACATAATTTGATTTGGGATGTTCAGGCTTTTCCTCAACAGATAAAACATTCCAATCATCATCAAACTCTACAACACCGAAAGCTTCAGGCTTATTAGTGAAATAACCAAATATGACTGCTCCTTCATCAAGAGCAGTTGCACGCTCCAAAATCTCAGTAAATCTGTGCCCATGGAAAATGTTATCTCCAAGAATCAGTGCAACATTATCATCGCCGATAAAGTCTTCACCAACAATGAAAGCTTCAGCAAGACCGTTGGGATGCTCTTGAACGGCATATTCAAACTTAATGCCCAATGAAGAACCGTCGCCCAACAAATCCTTATACATCGGTAAATCACGTGGAGTGGAAATAATCAAAATCTCCTTAATTCCTGCTAACATAAGAACAGAAATCGGATAATAAATCATCGGTTTATCATACAACGGTAATAATTGTTTAGAAACGGCCTTGGTAATCGGATATAAACGAGTACCAGAACCACCAGCAAGTACTATACCTTTCATAAAAATCACTGCAAAATATTTGAATTATAAAAATATATGTAATTTATAATTAATTAACATAACTATTAAAAAAATATAAAATTGGAAAAATTTTTTAAAAAATCATTCCAGCTGCAAGCCACTTAACTGTTCTTCAGATGCCTTTTTAGCTGCTTCAATGTAAGCATCACAGACATAGTCAACGTCCCCATCCATTACAAGCTTGCCTTGGTCTAACCAAATGGCACGGGTACATAATTCACGAACATTATCTGTAGCGTGGGATACTAATAAAACGGTTACTCCAGAACCCATCATTGACTTAAGCTTATCTCCACTTTTTTTCTGGAACTTGACATCCCCGACAGACAACACTTCATCCAGAATCAAGACGTCGGGTTCGACAATGGTTGCAACTGAAAAGCCCAGTTTCGCTACCATACCTGAAGAGTAATTTTTAATAGGAATGTCAATGAAGTCTTCCAATTCTGAAAATTCCAGTATCTCATCATATTTGCTTTCTAAAAACTCTCGGGAATACCCTAGAATAGCTCCGTTTAAAAATACATTTTCACGGCCGCTGTAATTATGGTCAAAACCTGCTCCAAGTTCCAATAATGGGGCAACTGTTCCATAAGTCTGAATTTGGCCGGAAGTTGGTTTTAAAACACCGGATAAAATTTTCAAAATGGTACTTTTTCCTGCACCGTTGAAACCTATAATGCCTACCCTTTCACCTTTATGTACGGAAAATGAAACATCATCAAGAGCCTTGAACTTATTTTTTGGTTTCAATTCTCTTTTAATCCATTTAATGCAATATTCCTTAAGGTTATCAACTTTTTCCTGAGGTTTTTTAAATTCCATTGAGACATTATTCACTTCAATGACAATATCCTGATTCATCATCTGATATTCTTCATCGTCTCCAAGTTCTGAACCCCAAACATTAGTGGTTTCATCAAACAAATTTGGAGGACTTTCAAAATCCTTGTCATGTACTTCAACATAGAAATTAGGGGTCACACCAAAGTTTTCATTATATCCAGATAATGCACTTTTACCTTCTTCCATACATTTCAAGACCAATCTGATAGCTGCTGAACCTTTTCCACGAACGGAAGGATGCCAAATTAGAGTTTCTTCATCAAATTCGTCTTCATACAACTCCTCATCCACATCATCGTCAGTTAACTTGTTTATCTTTGATGCCTTGAAGTAATATCTCACTATTTCAAAGTCTTCGGGAATATTAATCTTTACCTCTTGACGTTCGGTCGATACGCCATTTACATTTCTGAAATACAGTGAATATCTGAATTCATCTCCAACAGCCAATTGAAGGGGTTTATCTTCTGTTGGGAAATAAGAATTTGTTTCACCTGAGGTCAATAAGTATCTTTTAATATCAAAAACCAGTCTTACACGTACAAAATCGAAAAACAGCAATCCGCCATGATTATTCAGATTTTCAGGAAACTCGAATTTGATTTTAAAGTCTTCACCCTTAACATCTTCACCTACAATATCTTCCAGAGGTATTGCAACACTACGGTCGGCAGGATAAATGTCAGCATTAATAAAAGAGCGAATTTCAAATTCGTTATCGCCGATTATAAGCGTGATTAATGGAGGCTCGATTTCAATCGGTTCTTGAGAGGATTCCTTGTGGAAATCGTGCTCTATAACTACTTCAGAAACCCTTGCATCATCAGGAATGTTAAAATTAAAATCACTGATTGTTATTTCAGATGGTTCTTGGCCAGGAGATACGTAAGTAGATGCAACGTCATCCCAATCATCAAGCATGATGTTGTCTAAATTTTCCCAAACGGATTTTTCACTGTCTTCCTTTTGAGAAATATTTTTTGGATATCTTAATTGAATTGTCATCTTTTTACCTCCTAAATATTAAGTATAAACTCGTCCTGGTATTTTCTAAATAAATATATTCCGATAGCTAGTGCAACAATTGATGAAATAATCAGATAAATGAAAAATTTCATTTCCGGGAAAGTTCCTGCAAGAACAATATCCCTGAAACATTTAACGCCGGCATATAATGGATTTACTTTAAATAAAATCATATATTGCTCGGGAATCATTTCAATAGGATAAAACAACGGTGTCATGAAAGACAATAGCATGACTAAAACACCATATAAGTATTTAATGTCAGTAAAGAATGTTGTAGCTGTAGCTAAAATCAAACCAACACCCATTGTTAATACAAGCAAGAAAAACAAAGGAATCGGTGAGTACAATAGCGACCAGTAAAATGGAGCTCCAGTAGCAAGCATCACTGCAATAAGCACTATAAGTGATATTAAAAAGTTAATAAACTCTGAACATACAATTCCAACTGCAAACATATATTTTGGAACATAAATCTTTTTAATAATCTCTGAATTTCCTTTAATTGAATCCATTGCTCCAGTAGTTGCATTAGCAAACAAGTCAAAGACTAACTTACCACTCAATAAGTATACCGGGAAATTAGGAATGGATCCTCCAAAAAATTGTGAAAATACCATCGTCAATACAATCATGGATAATAATGGATTTAAAAAGCTCCAAAATAAACCTAAGGTAGAATCTTTGTATTTTCCACTTATATCTCTTTTAACTAACTCTGTAAGCAAGAATGAATATCTTCTAAAGTTACTTAGCTCCTTATTGCTTTCCAACATTAAATCTAACACACCTATCTGTCTTTTAAATTTAAAATAAGTATAACATTATAATTTTTGAAAAATATAATATAAAAACATTACTTAAATGAATTTTATAATTAAATTTTCATTTTCCATCCTGGCATCATCAAAAGTATCCAAAATGCAATCTTTCACCGCAGTAACATTTTTAATATGAATTTCGCAATTTAATTCGCACAAACAGTCATATAGCGCATCTAAATTTTCACCATAATAATCCGGAAAATCAAGGGCCTTTTTTAGATATTTATGACCATCTTTTGCTATTAACTTGCCATCAATTTCATAGACTTTCAATTTCTAAACCTCTTTAAATGTTTTATAATGATCAGATGTGTAATACACTTGAAATGTTTCACTGTTATAAATTATTCTTTCAGCGCCTCTTGAAGTACCGTTTGCATTTATGTCACATTCAATGTATTTTGCAGATGTCTTTGGAAGGTTGCCTTCCCTATTCGTAAATACATCCCCGCCAATGCTTTTGCCGGGAGCATACTTTTTCAAAGGCCCACCTGACCATCCCAAATCTCTAGCTTGCTTTTTGGTTATATAATTACTAGGCAACTTATGAAACTCCTTGATGTATGCTGAGACTTCATCAACAGTGCAATACTGTCCGTCCTCCACCACCTTCACGTCTTTTTGAGCAAAGGTTCCGGACATGAAAAGACCAAAGAATAATGCTATAACTGCTAAAACAATTATCAACATCCTTTTATCCATTCAATTCACCTACTTTATAATATCAATATACTCTTTTATAGCTTCCTTATAACTTCTCAAAGGCTTGAATCCATTATCAATCCATCTTTTATTATTTAAAACAGAATATGAAGGTCTTGGAGCAGGCCTTGCAAATTCAGATGCGGTAACAGGAGTTACCTTAACGTCAACATCAGCAATTTCAAAGATGTATTTTGCAAAATCGAACCAGGAGCAGCTGTCAGAATTGGTTATATGATAGATTCCATAATAATCCGTTCCAATAAGCTCGCCTATGGCCTTAGCCAAATCCAAAGTATAGGTAGGACAGCCCACCTCATCTGTAACGACAGTTATTTCAGGATGACTTTCTGCAAGTTCCAGCATAGTTTTTGGGAAATTGCCTCCATTGACACCATATAGCCAAGCAGTTCTTATGATAAAGAACTTTTCAATCGTTTCCTGTATTCCAATTTCGCCTTCAAGCTTACTTTTACCGTAAACACTGATTGGTCCAATTTCATCATCTTCAACCCATGGCCTTGTATTTTTACCATTAAATACGTAATCAGTACTTACATGGACAAGAGGACAGTCTACTTCCCTGCATCCCAAAGCCAAATTTCTTGGACCTTCGCCATTGACGGCAAAAGCCAAATCAACATTTTCTTCACATCCGTCAACATTAGTATAAGCTGCAGAGTTAATGACAATATCAGGATTATTTTCCTTTATGAAATCAATGACATGTTCCTTATCAGTTATATCCAATGAAGAGGAAGTCGTTAGAATCAATTCATGATTGTCTTTTAAAACATCAATTAAATCATGACCTAACATACCATTTGAGCCTGTAATTAAAATTTTCATTTTATCCCCAAACATTAATTATATAAACTTAAATATATCAATATTAATATTTAAAATTAAAAGGGGTGTTAAATATGAAAGTATGTATTATTGGTCAAGGTTATATTGGACTTCCAACAGCCGCATTATTTGCAAGAAACCATTGCGAAGTAGTTGGAGTCGATGTTAATGAAAATATGATAGAAAACTTAAACAATGGAATCATACACATTGAAGAACCCGGAATATCCGATATAATAAAGCAAGCTTTAAAAAATAATGTATATAAAGCTTCCCTAAAACCTGAAAAGTCTGATGCATTTATCATAACTGTCCCCACCCCATACGTTGCTGAAAATTACAGCTGCGATTTAAGCTATGTAATTTCTGCATGCGAATCAATAATACCATATCTGGAAAAAGGAAACGTTGTAATTGTTGAATCCACAATAGCCCCTATGTCAACCGATGATATCATAAAGCCTATTTTTGAAAAAGAAGGATATTCAATCGGTGAAGATTTATACCTTGCACATTGTCCTGAAAGGGTTTTGCCTGGAAAAATTATCGAAGAGCTGATTCATAATGACCGCATCATTGGAGGAATAACTCCAGAATGCAGTAAAAAGGCTGCAGAAGTATATGGCCAATTCGTAGAAGGAGAACTGATGCTGACCGAAGCGAAAACTGCCGAGCTATCAAAATGCATGGAAAACACTTTTAGAGACGTCAACATTGCACTGGCCAATGAACTTGCAAAAATCTGTGCAGAAATTGGCGTCAATGCACTTGATGTCATTAAAATGGCCAATAAACACCCTAGAGTAAACCTGCATTCTCCAGGTCCTGGAGTTGGCGGACACTGCCTTGCAATTGATCCGTATTTCATTTATGCAAAGGCACCGGAAACCGCTAAAATAATTAAGCTTGCAAGGGATACGAATAATTCAATGCCCGAATTCGTATGTGAAAATGTAAGAAAAATAATTAAAGAAGGAAAAATCGCCATTTTAGGCGTTTCCTATAAGGGAAACACAGGCGATGACAGGGAAAGCCCCGCCTATGAAATAATAGCTAATTTAACAAAAGACTATGAAATAGCTATTCATGACCCGCATATAGACAATCCAAACTTTGTAAGCTTTAAAGAAGCTGTGGATGATGCTAACCTAATTCTAATCTTATGTGACCATAATGAATTTAAAAACCTGGATTATACATTGATTCATGAAAATACAATTATTTTTGATACGAAAAACATAATCTATAAGGTTCCCGAAAAAATAAAACTGTACAATTATGGAAACCTATATGAGCTTAATCTTTAATGTACATATTTGAATCAATATCCTTTCCGCTCCAAGCCTTGAGTGAAGTCCATTCAGCACTTGGAGCTGACCAAAACCTATCACTTTCAGGCAATCCCAAAGGCAAAAATCCTGTTGTACATAAGTACATGCTACCCGTATTGCTATACTCTTCAGCCACCTTAGGCTGATTTCCGTTAAATCCAAAACGCAGCCATCCGTTTTTATCAAAATTGTCATGACCTGAAAATTGATTTTGAATCACAGCAGTAAGTGCACATCTGACCTGTTCTGGCTTTACATCTTCATTATATAAACCAAAAAGACATGCTTGACCTAAAGCCTGAAAGACAGCAGTTCTATACAGCATTGATCTTCCAACTACAGGATAGGTTCCTTCCGGAGAAATTAATCTTTCAAGATGGCCCGCATAATGCCTTAATCTGTGCAAATGTGCATCCAAATAGGTATATTCTCCAATACCATGCTTTCTTAAAATCGTAAGGATATCTGTAAGCATCGGATGAATAACATAGCTATTGTAATAATCAAAATGAAAACTAGGCCCATCCCCGTAATAGGAATCTCCACAATACCAGTCATTCATATAGACATTTACCCCATGCATCAATCTGAATTCATCATATTCACCAGTAGTTTCAAGTAAAAAAGCTTCAATCATGGAGGGGAATAAAATCCAATTATTGACCCATGGTTCAATGGAACGGGTCTGTTTTAAACAGTCAATAATCATTTCTTGACCATCAGAATCAATATTGTCCCAAATCTGAGTTTTTGCCCTAAGCAATCCCTCAGCCAAATGTGCAGAGTCAACCAATGGCTGATAAGGCTGGTTAAAAATCAGATAATCTGGGGAATCGGGATTGCAAATATTGACCAGTCCCCTGGTGGTCAGTTCTATATATTTAACTCGTAATCTACCTTCATTAGTATTATCCGGCCCCAATTCAAGCCAAGGTGCAATTCCACATACGGTTCTGCCTACTGCTTCTAAATGTGCAAATTTAGCCCTTTCATCCTTAACATACCCTACAGGCATCTTTTCT
Source organism: Methanobrevibacter sp. (assembly GCA_017553445.1). Taxonomy (GTDB): domain Archaea; phylum Methanobacteriota; class Methanobacteria; order Methanobacteriales; family Methanobacteriaceae; genus Methanocatella. Next base: position 38,862 of record JAFZMD010000027.1, read on the forward strand.
TTCAGAGTCTCATTTGCAGCATTAGTCAAAACAGGTTCTATAATTTTAGACAGCGTATTAACCCAAATTTCTCTATCATTAATATTTTTAGAAAAAAGTGATTTAATACTCATAAAAATCATTTAAAAGTTTATTGATTGATCCATACCAGTTGGATAACCATTCCATGCTCTCAAAGATGTCCATTCTTCAAATTCGTCATCCCAGAAAGGGTCATTTGAATCAAGACCTAAAGGTAAAAATACGGCACAGCATAAATATAGGCTTCCAGTATTAATATCAGTTTCGGCAATATCTGCCTGATGGCCATTAAAACCTAAATTCAACCAATTATCACTAATGAAATTTTGATTTCCTTCAAATAAATTTCTTAAAACTTTAGTTAGAGCAGACCTAACCTGCGCAGGCTCGATATTTCTTGGCAACATTTTAAATAAAGAAACTTGAGACAAGGTATGGAAAATGCCGGTACGCAAACTAATTGATTTTCCAACAATCGGATAGTTTCCTTCAGGAGAAATGCACCTCTCCAATTTAGAAGAAAGTCTTGATGACCTCATTAATTGAATATCTAAGAATTCGCCATCTGACAATCCATATTTTCTCATTACAATTAAAATATCATTAAGCAAAGGATGTATAATCAAACTGTTATAATAATCTGAAGCAAAATCATCCCCGTCTTTATAAATTCCATCTCCAACATACCATTCATCTCTGAATTTATGAACAGCATACATTAAACGTTTTTTATCACATTCACCTGTGAATTCCAAGAGAGCCGCTTCAATTAATGATGTATATAAAAGCCAATGATTTTCATAAGGAGCAATTATTCTACTGTTTTTTAACTCTTCAATGATTTTTGCTTGAATGTCAATTGGTAGATTAAGCCAAATTTGATTTTTAGAACGTAACAAACCTTGAGCAAAAAAAGCCATGTCAGCTAATGACTGTTTAGGCTCATTGTAAAACATATAATCATTTCTTTTTGGATTAACTGCTACAGAAATAGCATCAATAGTTAAATCAATATATTTTTCACGAAGCCTACCTTCTTCAGATTCGAATGGTCCAAGCTCTAGCCATGGTGCAATACCATTAAATACACGTGCAAATGCACTAAGATAAGCAAATTTACTGGCTTCGGAGCTTTTAGATTCTAAAACCATGTTTTTTCTTAAAGAATCCTTTTTGATACTCATTAATACAGGTAAAGCTATTTTTTGTAAAGTTTCTACCCAAAAAATCCTATCTTCCCAAACTGGAACCTGTTCGTCAAAAATAGGAATTTCATCTTCTTTTTTATTTCTTCCAAAAAACCTACTCATGAACATTATTTTGTTCGACATGTTATATAAATGTATGATTATTTTTACCAAGCTAAAAATTGTCCTCACTGATAAAAATTGTCTTAAGCAATAAAAATTGTCCCCACTGAACCATCTGATTTAAATTAATAGGGTTTGGATTAATTAGAAGTTTTTATTTAATTTAAATTTAAAATAAACATTGGTGGTGATAGAATGATAATACTTTTAAAAATTTTAAAGAGAATTAAAAATCTAAAAGAAAAGTTAAAAATTGACGAAAAAGGTACTTTTTATGGATTCAGCATTGGTAAGCAACAGGAATTCATTGAATATGATGAAAAAAATGCAAAAACCATATGTAAATATTATGTAAAGAAACAGAAATTTTATTTAAATACAAAACATAAAGAACTGATAAATAAATGGTCATTTAAATATTATCGATCCCTAAATATGTTTTTACGTTCTTTAATAAGAGTCCCTAAGAAAAAAGAAGAAGAATTTAAAGATTTTAGCGATAAATTATCCAAATTAATTGAATCATCTAAAGGCTTAGAAGATAATGTCATATTATTTAGAGGAGAAATTGATGTAGATTTAAATCGATTCAAACTCAATCAAATCAACCAATTTATGGGATTTGCATCAACAAGCTTTTCTAAAAAAGTCGCTTTAAAATTTACAAAGAGTTTAAATAATGATTCCAATTATTTAATTGTGATTAAAGCAAAAAAGAAAACCAAAGGAATTGCAATAGATGGAGGTTATTTAGGAAATATATTGACCAATATGAGTGGTTACTAAATACAAAAACAAAATATATTACCAAATATATAGATAAAAATAATAAAAGAATTTATATTGAATTGATTTAAAGGAGGAATAAAAATGGAAATTACATACGAAGAAGACATCGATTACTATATGGAAAGAGAAATAGACTCATGGTTCAACGAAAAATATTTAAAAACTATTGCAGATGAAATAACCACACTACTGGATTATGTGCCAAAAGATATAGAATTAAAACTTCCTGATTACGAAAAAAAGAAGTCAATTCTTAAATAAGCATCATGAGTTTACATCAAGCGACTACTATCAACTAACACAAATTGCCGACCAGATGAGTGGAGGTAGAACATGGGCAGAACATGTTGGAATCTATGATGATTTCTTTAGAAAACACCCAGAATACTCACAGCTCATTAAAGATGAACAGGCTTACAGAAAATGGAGAATAGAAATTCCATTCTATTACCAGCGCGAGTATTATCAAAAAAGATACGAATACGAAGTTAAAAACGGTATTCGCTCCGATTAAAATTTTTTTTAAAACAAAATAATGGTTTAATTTTAAACCATAAAATTCTTTTTTTAAACGATTTAATTTATAAAAACACTTTTTTTCAAAATTTAAATAGAATGTTTAACAATATATTAATCAGTGAGGTTTTAATATGTCAAGTACTATGTCTGAAAAAATATTGGCTAAAGCATCGGGAAATGACAAAGTCGAAGCCGGTGACATTATTATTGCAAATATCGATGTTGCAATGACCCATGATTTAACCGGACCCCTTGCAGTTGAATCATTTCAAAAAATTGGTGTTGAAAAGGTTTGGGACCCATCAAAAATTGTAATACCTTTCGATCATCAGGTTCCGGCGGATTCCATTGATTCTGCAAATAATCATATTATCATGAGAGATTTTGTTAAAAAGCAAAACATAAAGAATTTTTACGACGTTAATGCAGGAGTCTGTCATCAGATTCTACCTGAGTTAGGTCATGTTGTACCTGGCGAAGTAATTGTTGGAGCGGATTCACATACATGTACTCATGGAGCTTTAGGAGCTTTTTCAACAGGTATCGGCTCAACAGATATGGCTATGGTATTTGCCGAAGGCAATTTATGGTTTAAGGTTCCTGAAACAAACAGATTTGAAATCAATGGTGAATTAAAAGATAACGTTTATGCAAAAGACGTTATATTAAATATAATCGGTCAAATGGGAGCCGACGGATCAACATACAAAGCCTGTGAGTTTGCAGGTCAAACCGTTAGGGATATGAGCATTTCCGATAGAATGGTTTTATGTAATATGGCCATTGAAATGGGTGGAAAAACCGGTTTGGTAGAACCTGACAAAAAAACAATAGAATATGTGGAAAAACGTTCAACCAAAGCATATAAAATATTTAAAACAGATTTGGATGCTGCTTCATTAGACATGATTAATATTGATGTCAGCGATTTAGAACCTCAAGTAGCTTGCCCAAATAATGTGGATAACGTAAAGGCTGTCAGTGAAGTGGATGAAGAAATTGACCAGGTATTTTTAGGCTCCTGTACAAATGGAAGAATAAGTGACCTTAGGGATGCTGCAAAAATACTTAAAGGAAAACAAATAGCTAAAGGAACTAGAATGCTAGTTATTCCAGCTTCAAAAGAAGTATATTCTAAAGCATTGGATGAAGGATTGATTAGAATATTTGTTGATGCCGGAGCTTTAGTTTCAGCTCCTTGCTGTGGCCCATGTCTTGGAGGACATACAGGAATCATCGGCCCTGGAGAAGTAAGCCTGTCAACCTCAAACAGGAACTTTAAAGGCAGACAAGGTTCACCAGACGGAAAAGTTTATTTATCTTCCGCTGCAGTTGCCGCTGCTTCTGCAATTGAAGGAAGAATTGTTGCGCCGGAGTGATTATATGAAAGGAACTGCATGGAAATTTGGAAATGACATTGATACAGACATTATTGTTCCAGGAAGATATTTGATTTATACTGATGAAGAAAGATTATCCAAACATTGTATGGAAGGATTGGACGATAAATTTAGTGAAAAATGTAAAAAGGGCGACTTTATTGTAGCAGGAAAAAACTTTGGTTGCGGATCTTCACGTGAACATGCTCCTATTGCAATTAAAGGTGTGGGAATATCTGCCGTAATAGCCGAATCCTTCGCAAGAATTTTTTATAGGAATGCTACAAATGTTGGTGTTCCACTTCTTGAAGCTCCAGGAATAACAGATATTGTTGAAAATGGAGATGAAATAGAAGTTGACATGGATAATGGAATTATTAAAACCAAAACTGGAGAAGAGATTACATTTAAAAAATTGCCTCCGTTTATGTTGGAAATACTTGAAAAAGGTGGGTTAATACAATATCTTAAAGAGAAACGATAACATGAAGGACTTTATCTTAAAAAGGAGTAATAGTTATAATTTCTATAAAAATAACTATGAATCTTTAAAACAGGAAAATATTCTATTGAAAGAAGAATTAGAGAAATATAAGAGAGTATATCCTCCTAAAGAGTGTCCCATATGCGGATATAAAGGGATTGATTTTAAACCGTATGTTAGTGTTATTCACAGAGAAGTTGAATGTCCACAATGCAGAAGCCATGAACGTCACAGGGCATTATGGTTATATTTCCATGAGAGAAAAGATTTGCTTAAAAAGGGAAATACATTCCTACATTTTGCTCCTGAAATTCAATTTAACGAATTATTTAGAAGCAGTGGCATGGAATATCATCCTGTTGATTTAAACCCGCAAAACTCTTTAAGTGAAGAAGTTGTTGACATTCAAGATATTCCTTATGATGATAATTATTTTGATTTAATATACTGTTCAAATATTTTAGAACATGTCCCAGATGATAAAAAAGCAATGGATGAACTTTACCGTGTTTTAAAACCAAATGGAACGGCTTTAATTCTAGTTCCAATCAATGGAATCACTTATGAAAGACCTTATGATAAAAGTAAAACATTTGAAGATGACCAATATAACACTCCCGAGTTAAGAGAAAAATACTACGGGCAATTTGATCATTTAAGACTTTATGGAACTGATTTTAAAGATAAATTAATTGATGCTGGTTTTAAAGTACTGGCTGATGATTATATTGAAAACTTAGGTCATGAAATTATAGACAAATATGCATTAATAAAAGATGAAAATATTTTCGAATGCACAAAAGGTGAATAAATGACATATAATATAGCAGTAATTCCCGGTGATGGAATAGGAAAAGAAGTAATGGAAGCTACCATACTAGTTTTAGATAATTTAGACGTTGATTTTAATTACACTTATTGTGAAGCAGGAGATGAATGCCTTGAAAAAAACGGATCCGCACTACCTGATGAAACGCTTGAAATTGTAAGAAGTTCTGATGCATGTTTATTTGGTGCTGCCGGTGAAACTGCAGCTGATGTTATTGTACGTTTACGTCAGGAAATGAAAATGTTCGCTAATTTAAGGCCTGTCAAATCTTATCCTAATACAAATTCATTATCCGATAATATTGACTTTATAATTGTTCGTGAAAATACAGAAGGACTTTATATCGCCGATAAAGAAGAACTGACTGAAGAAGGAGCAATAGCTAAAAGAATAATCACTCGTGAAGCGGAAGAACGTGTTATTGATTATGCTTTTAAATATGCTGTTGAAAACAATAAAAGCAAAGTCACCGGTGTTCACAAAGCAAATGTATTAAAGAAAAGTGATGGTTTATTTAAAGAAATCTTTTATGAAGTTGGTGAAAGATACCAGGATATTGAAAAAGAGGATTTCTATGTAGATGCTACTGCAATGTATCTTATTACTCAACCGCAAAATTTCGAAGTGATTGTTACAACTAACTTATTTGGTGATATATTATCAGACGAAGGTGCAGGCCTTGTTGGAGGGCTTGGTTTAATTCCATCAGCCAATATTGGAGAAAATATGGCACTTTTCGAACCTGTTCATGGCTCAGCGCCCGATATTGCAGGTAAAAATATTGCAAATCCCCTTGCAATGATGCTGTCTGCCGTGATGATGCTTAGATATTTAAATGAAAACAATGCTGCCGATAAATTTGAAAATGCAATATTAAAATTATTAAGTGAAAATAAAGTACTTACCAAAGATTTAGGTGGTTCATCAACAACTAAAGAAGTGACAAATGAAATAATTAACTTATTATAAGCGATTATTATGAAATTTGAAAATGGAATTAGTATTATAATACCCACATATAACGGAGAAGAATATATTTCTAAACTCCTAGATTCACTTGTTAATCAAACAATAGACTTTAATCTTTTTGAAGCAATTTTTATCATGAACGGGGAAAGGGACAATACAACAGAAATCATTGAAAGATACATGAAAGATAATCCTAAAGTTAATATAATCTTATCCGAAAGTGAAAAAGGTGTCTGTAATGCTAGAAATAAGGGTATAAAACTAGCTAAAAGAGAATATACTATCTTTATTGATGACGACGACTATATCAGTCATAATTACCTTGAAGAATTATATAAAGCATCTGCCCCGAATAGGATTGTTCTTGGAAGCTTTTTCGATGTAGACAAAGAGACTGAAGAAATTAAAGAGTCCTATTTATCATCTCCATTACTCAAATATTCAGGAATCATTGAAAATCCATATACAACTGAAATGGCCGGAGCATTGTTTATTACAACAAACAAATTAATTCCAACAATTAACGTGAAAAATTCTTCATTTAATCCGGAACTTCAAAATGGGGTGGATATCAGTTATTATTCAACATTTTATGCTGAAAACGATTTTGAGTTTTTTATCGTTGATAAGAAAAAAGAAGCAATATACTATAGATTATGGAGAGATAATTCAATATCAAGACAAAAACTATCCTATGAGTTTAATATTACACATCGCTTGAAAGTCATTAATGATATTAATAAAGGCCTTAAAAAAGCAAAAAGTCCTGAAATTTATAATTTCATTAAAAGTCTTACCGTAGGACAAGTGGTTTTGATTAATAAGTATTTAAATGAAAATCCTAGTGATTATGAAAAAGTTTTAAAGGATATAAACTCATATAATTTTGAATTCTTCCCATATAAGTATTTGAATGAAGATGTAAAAGAATTAGATAATGAGGAAAAAGAACTGATAATATCATATGCTTTTAGTCCAACTAATACGACAACCAGCAATGTTGTAGCTAAACGAATTTTAACTGAAAAGAAAAATGTAGATGTGGTATGTGCCAGTTTAGATGATTTGGATAAAGATATGCTACTTGAAAGCATTATAAAAGAATATATTGTAAACAAGTATGTTATTGAAAGTAGTTTTTCAATCGAATGGGACAATGTAAAAAATTTTGTTGAAAAAGGCTTGGAAATACTCCCAAAATATGATAAGATTTACAGCAGGGCATTTTTCAGTCATTCACATTTTTTAGCTCTTGAATATAAATTAAAATATCCGGACACTTACTGGAGAGCCGAATTTTCAGATCCTTTGGTTAAACCTCTTGGAAGAAGAACAAGCAGCGCAATTAATGATGAGGAATATGTTAATAGAATTAACTCAATTCTAAAAGAAAAAAATCTGGAATTGATAAATATAAATCAGGACGTTAATTTAATTTGTGAGTATTTAACTTTTATTTTTGCTGATGAGATAATATTTACGAATGAAAATCAAAGAGAAGTAATGATTAATGGCTTGCCTTATGATATTAAAATAAATAAAGAGACAATATCTCCGCAACCAATATTGGATGAGAAATATTACTATATAACAAATTTTGACTACGAAGTTGACGAAAATTACCTCAATTTCAGCTATTTCGGAAATATATTTTCTAAAAGAAGCTTTGAAGATTTCATATCTGCTTTTAAAAATGTGAAAAATAAAGAAAAGCTTAGAATTCATATATTTTCAAAAAATAAAACATTATTCGAACAGGTATTGCCAAAAGAAGTTTATGATATAACTATTTTAAACCAGGACATTAATTATTTTGAATTTTTGAATCTGACGAAAAAATTTGATGTATTGCTTATTGAAGACAGTTATACTAAAGGCGATGAAATAATAAATCCATATTTACCGTCTAAACTTTCTGATTATAAAGGAAGTAAAACTCCAATTTGGGGAGTTTGTGAAGATTCAAGCCCTATGGATAAATTAGATTTGGACTATAAATCTAAATTAGGTAATTATCAATCCAATATCCAAGCTTTAAATCAAATCATTAAGGAAAAATTAAATTTAGAAATTAACAGCGATATTGATGAAAGTGAATATCAAAGAATAAGAATTAACGAACTAACAGAAAAAATTAGTGAATTAATCGAAGTAGCCAATAATGAATTTAGAAAAGATGAGATGTATGAAGCTCAAATTAATGAATTAAATCAAGTTATTCAAAATCTGGAGCAGGAAAACTCTCAAATCAAGAATTCGAATAGTTGGAAAATGACAAAAAATTTAAGAAAAATTGGAAAAAAATTTAAATAATTTAAAGACGTTATATTAATTATAATTTAAGGAGATAATATTATGAAAAAACTTAGTAGAATGCAAATGGCAGCACTTTTTATTATACTCATTATGGTATTAAGTGGGGTTGCTGGTTTCTTACTCTTAGTATTTAGATAATTATTTTTGGAGGATATAAATATGGTTAAATATAAAATTGCAGCAGTTGTTGCAGAATTTAATTATGATATTACACAAATGATGTTAGAATTAGCTACAGCTGAAGCTAAAAATAGAGACTGTGAAATTACAAAAGTTGTTGCTGTTCCTGGTGTATTCGATATGCCTTTGGTTATTAAAAAATTATTGCAAAAAGACGAATTTGATGCAATCATCACATTAGGTGCTGTTATTGAAGGCGCTACAGATCACGATCAAATCGTAGCACAACATGCATCCCGTAAAATAGCTGACTTAGCATTAGAATATGATACACCAGTCGCTTTAGGAATTACCGGTCCGGGCATGACAAGATTAGATGCTCACAGACGTGTTAAAAACGCTAAAAGTGCAGTTGAAGCAGCTATCAAAATGTGTGATAGATTAAAAGAAATTTAAGATGATTATATGGAAATTCTAAAACCTGAAGAGTTAAAAGAAAAATTCTCAGACCCCTGGGTTGCACCATATGAAAAAGTGTTGACTATGGTTGATGGAGACAAGGTTGAAATTGTCGAATATCACCCATGCATTTCAGGTTCACACTGGCTACTGCACCAATACAAGAATAATTCCGAATTGATTGATGATGCTTACCGTGACGGTAACAAACATGTATATTCTTGTCATATAGGTTCTGCCCCTCTTGATTTAAAAGCCAGTTTTAATGCAGCAGGAATTGATGAAATCAAAGTAGATGGCGATGAGGTTAAAGTTACTCATGCAGGTCTTGCTGGTGCAGGTGTTGGAGCCGGAATGTGTAGAGGAATGGGTAAAGGAGTAAAATACATTGAACTTATAAAATCCGGTGGTGGCTCAAAAGAAGGAAGAGCAACAGTAGTTACTCCTAAACTTGAAAAAGTGGTCATTGGTGTCGATGATACTGATGTAAAAGATGCTGGTGCAACATGGACTATGGCACATAATCTAGGTGTCGAACTGGCTAGTGAAGGTTTTGAATACCTTGACCATATTATTGTCCAATTATATCCACATAACCCACATAAAACTCAAAACTGTGTTTCTATTGCTTTAACGTTCGCTGTCGAAAGTGACAAGAAAGAAGCTTTAATTAATAGAGTTATTGAAATTCTTAAAAGAGACACTTTATCTGATAAAACTGCAATAGCTATTCTTGAAGGTCTTGAAATACCTGAAAAATTAAGGGATTATTCAATTGCCACAAAAACTGGTATGATGGATGTTGAAACTGCAGAATCTACTGCTAAAGAATTGGGTATTGACTTAATTGCAGTAACTGGTGACCAAGGTAAAGTTGGTGCTTTGGCAGCATTAGGTCTTTATAATGATGTTGAAGAAGCAGTTAAAGCTTATGACAAAAAATAAGAGAATTGATTCTCTTATAATCTATTTTTTTAAGGGTAATGTGCAATACCCAAATTATTTAAATTTTAAGTTGATGAAATTACTTTCAAATTGTTTTTTTGATGAAAAATTACCATTATTAAATTTCAACTGAATTTCATGATTTTCATATGTAAAATTCTGACTTGGTATTGTTGAATTATTATATGTGAAAGTACCTACATTTAAATCATCAACAGATAATGAATAAGTTTCATTTTCCTTAAATACTCCTGATGAATTTGTAATTGAAATATTATCCACGATTAATTCATATGTACATCCTCTTTCTTGTTTTGAAGACAGAATATACTTTTCTATGCATGAAACATTTTTATAACCTAATTCATGGTGAATTTTTGATTTATCAAACACATCTACAATGCGGCTATTCTGTATTATATCACCATCATCAAGATGAAGTGCATTTTTTGCATTGATTGGTAATCTTAATATATCTCTCTCGAAATCACTAGTTTGATTTATGACATAACTTTCATCATTTATAATAATCGTGTCATTAACTTTAACATTTAAAGTCATCATTGCATCTGATGGCATCCGTATTACATTAGATTCATTTTCAATTGCGGTACCTATGGTGTATGGTCCTCTCACAGAAATCGAATTATTATTACTATTACTGGCATCAGTGAAAATAATTAAATTTCTTGAATTAGGTTCAATTGAAATAGCACCATTTTCAAAAGTTGTAGCACCCAAAAATGTTGAAATCATTAAAATTAAAATAATAAGTGAAATGATTAATGGAAAATGAATCTTAACAAAAGACTTAATCAAATTTCCTCTAGGAGTTTTCCTATATATCATGATAGACTGAACAACAACTTTTATAATGTAATATAAAGCCATGATAATTCCAATAATCGTGACTAAAACCCCAACAGACAGTGGAATAAACTTAACGAAAAATATTGTGAATAATCCTAAAATAACTAAAGATAAACCAACAATTGACATACGAATAAAGAATCCGATATCATCAATCATTGTAACACGGCCATACTTATTGGCACGATTCATAATTGTTCTTACAACTTCATTAGCCATCAAATGTAAATCAGCTAAAGGAGACATATCATGTTCAATTGCACCAATGTCGACTTCCATAATGGAAATGCCCAAAACATCAGCATCAATAACGATACCTACATCAACACCATAATCCTTTTCAAAATGGATTTTTTTCAAAATTTCCTTTCTGGCAGCAAATTGTCCGCTTAATGGTTGTTCAAAAGTAATTTCAGGGAAAAAGAAATTCAAAAGCGGTTTTGCGGTGAGTTCTGTTACACGTCCACTTTCACGAGCGAATTTAGTCTTAGTAATCTCAGCTTTTCCAGTCAAAATAGGCTTAATCATTGATTCAACTTTATTGGAAGTTAAATTATGGATATCAGCATCAATAAATGCGATAATATCACATTCTGCATTCTTATAGCCAGTGTATAGAGCTTCACCCTTACCCTTATTAACCTCATGTGAAATTACAATAGCACCTGCTTTCGTAGCTTCCTGAGCAGTATTATCTGAGGATCCATCATCAACGACAATAACTTCATCAACACATGGAACCTTTTTTATTACATCAACGACGATAGCTACTGTATTTTCTTCATTATAAGCTGGTATAATAACAGAAACCTTCTGATATTTTGGTTTTGATGTTTTTAAACTAGCAAGTAAAAAAGTAAGAATTACAAATAACCAAGACAATATTTCACCCAAATATTCTTAATACATTTATAGATATATTTTTTTAATAGTATAAATGTTTGTTATCATCAAAGGCTTTTAATTTCAATAGTATTAGCGGCACTTAATCCGTTATAAGAAGTTGTAATTATGTATTTTCCTGACTGTAAATTAATATTTAAATTAGCAACACCATTACCATCAGTACCTCTTGTATAAAAGACCCCATTGATGTTGAATGTTACACTTTGATTAGGATAAGGATTGCCTTTTCCATCCAAAATTGTTGCCTTAAATTTAGACCCGTCATTATAAGACATGACCATATTATCTGTTTTGATAACATTTAAAACTTTAATATTATTGGATACTTTAAATCCCTGATATTCTGCGGTGATAATATAATCTCCTGGAGAAAGATTAATAGCTAAACTAGCCACACCATTTGAATCAGTCACTCTATTATAAAATACACCATTAATATTGAATGTGATGCCAACGCCAGATAATGGAGTTCCTTTTTCATCCAATAGTTTTACGGAGTATTTTGATGCATTTTTATAATATTTTATCAGATCATTGTTTTCAACAAATCTTGAAAGAACTGTTATATTACTGGCTGCCTTCTCGCCAGTAACTGGATTGGTTACAGTTAAAATATAAGAATTAGGGGGTAAATTAATAGTTAACTTAACAACACCGTTAGAATCCGTTACTCTATTATAAAATACTCCATTAATATTCATTTCTACATTTTTATTAATTACTGGATTACCATCATAATCTAAAATAGTAGCATAAAATTGAGAATCATTTTTATAATATTTAATTAAATCATTAGCATTAACAGTTGATTGTATATTAACTAATAACTCTTTAGATGAGTAATTATACTTATTATCACCATTAAATTCTAAAGTTGTTAAATATTTACCGGAATTTAATCCAAGGTTAAGTGAAAATTTACCATCATTATCAGTTGTTCTTGTATATTTCATACCATTTATCAAAACATTAACAGATTTATTTGTTAAAATATTGTTATTAGAATCAGTAAGTACTCCATTAAGTCTTGTTCCATCATGATAATACATTATAATGTCTTCTGATTTAATTAAAGTACTTATAAAATCAATAGTAAAATTATCTTTAATTAATAAAGATTTATAACCCATTTTATTAAATGTAGCTTCAACAGAATAATACCCTAAATCCAAATCATATAAATTTAAAACTTCGCCATTGTTTATTGTATAGTTTATATTATTGATTTTAAGATTAATTTTCTCATTTATCGGATCGGATAATTTAGCAGATATGGAAACATTATTAACATTTTTAGAAATAGTTAAATTCATATCCAAACTAATCGGATAGACTTCGAATGTCAACAAGCTATTAACTTTATTATAATTATTATTTCCATTAAAAAGGATATCCGCTGTGTATTTTCCAACTTCTAGACTGCCTGGCAATGCAAACTGACTATTTGAATTAATATCATATTTTTTATCATTGACGATTAAACTAAGAATTTCATTAATATTATCACCATTAACTCCAGTTAAAGTGTTTTTAATTATTAAATCGTCATTATATACAATATCAGATACATTTATAATCAATTTAGGATTGATTTTCTTTACATTCACATTAATATCTTGTGAAATTGAATTATAATTATTATCTCCTTTAAAGGCAACATTAATAGGATAACTTGAAGCATTTAAAATAATAGGAATAGTGAAAATATTATTGGCTTTAAAAGTATAATCTTTATTATTTATGGTTAAAGCAACATTTTGATTTAATTTAGAATCGTTGATGCCTATTAATTTAACATCTGCTTTAATATAGTTTCCATAATAAATATCAGATATATTTAAAATGATTTTTGGTGAAGCCTTATTAACTGAGAATTTAATCATTTGAATATTTGAATTATAATTATTATCCCCATTGAAAATTATTTTAGCTTTATAATTGTCTGCATCCAATAAATCAGGTATTTTATTTATTGAAGAGGCTTTAATTGGATAATTTTTATTATTAATATTTAAAATCAAATCCTGTTTAAGATTATTGTTAAGAACTAAATAATTTCCATAAGTTATATTTTCAATTGTTAAACTTAAATCAATATTTGCTTTATTAATTACAAATGATTTTATTACATTGTTTTTGTTATAATTACTGTTTCCTTCAAAGGATAGTTTCGCATTATATGTTGAGGCATTTAAAACAACAGGCAA
>JAFZMD010000028.1 GCA_017553445.1 Methanobrevibacter sp.
ACTTCACAACATATTCCGCATGAAATACACTCATCTGAAACACTTCCATCCCAACTAGCTACTTTATATTTTCTTGCATTAGCTACATCACAGACTTGAACACATTTTCCACAGCTTACACAGAATCCTGAAAGTGATGGAAGTTCCACTTCATCAAATTCATCATAAATAAACATTTCATCGTCTTCATGCAATATTTTAACAGGACAATGACTAATAGCAATATCATGAGTTGAATCAACATCTTTAGTCGGATCGTATCTTAATTTACCATCGTCTTTTACAAGAGAGTCATTTTCACATAAATCAGCACATAATCCACAGTTAAGACATGAAACGATGTGTCCACTAGCTTTTTGATTGATTTTATTGACAACCAGATTAAAGTCTTCCATGGAAATTGCATTGTGAGGACATGCCTTCATACAGTTTAAACAAAGCGTACATGTTGAATTATTGATAATCTGAAGTTTACTCATTGAACCATTAGGACAGACATCACTACAAATCCTACACTCGCGACAAATTCCCTCATCCCTATCCTGAACAACATTAATTGCATTTTTTGGACAGTATTCAGAACATCTTCCGCAGAATATACATTCATCAAAGTCTGTTCCAAAGTAACCCCTAGTTACTTCTTTTACTTTATTTCCTTTTTTTGGAAGGTTGTCGATATTAGGGATTATCATATTCATTGAATTAATGAAATTAATCTGTTTTTCACGAGTAAATTCAGCACCATCAATTCTTGACGGACAAACTTCAGCACAGACACCACAACGTGAACATAATCCATAAACAATACCCTCTTCAATATGAATATTATTTGTTGGACAGTTATGCATACAGATTCCACAACCATTACATTTGGCACGGTCTATAACATATCCTCCATAAGTATTTTTGAAGATAGCCCCATTCGGACAGTTTTCATAACAAATTCCACAAGTAAGGCAGCTGAAAGCTTTTCCATTAATTAAACGAATTGCTTTTGTAGGACATTGCTTAATACATTCTCCTTTTCCATCACATGTATTAGTTGATAAAAACATTTTAACACCCCTCAGCTACTCCTTGCGAATATAAATTTTGACAACAAAATACCGATTAAAGCGGATGCAAATCCGGTTGATAATGGAACATAATCATAAAATGGGAATTCTCCCAATTGCCATGCCATTATTAAAGCGGCGATTATGATTATCACATATGAGGAAGCGGTAAATGATGTATCGCTAATATTACCTGTTTTAATTTGAGATCCGACGATTAAACCGAATATCAATCCGAATACAATTGGTCCTATAGCAATCATTGGTCAACATCCCCTTCAACGAATTTTTTAAATCCTGCAAATGCGATTACAATAGCGCTTAGCCCTGCAAATACTTTCAAACCTACAAAAATATTTAAGTAAGGAATGATACCTGCATTAGTTGAATCAGGATAATGGAATATTGTTTGAATAGATGCTGGAACAATATTTAATATATCGGCTCCGACATTATACAGGAAGAATCCTCCTGCAAACAAACCTACCAAACCTAAAACAATGAATCCTAATGCACCGACTGATTCAAATACTTCAATATAAGTATGTGAAAATTCCATAGGAGAATTGCCGATTCCATAGACAAGAACTGACAATATAACACCAGAAGCGATCATTGCCCCACCTTGGAAACCTCCACCAGGAGTTATGTGTCCTCCAAGAATAGTCATTATACCTAAACAGATTATAATAATTGAAATCGGTAAAGCTATTAATTTTAGAATTTGACTCATAGTTTACCTCCTAATCTTCCTCTTCCAAATACAAGTAAAACCACAAGTCCTGCAGTTAAAAGTATAATTGATTCACCTAAAGTATCATAACCTCTGAAATCGAAAATGACTGCAGTTACCATGTTTGGCGCTATTTTAGTTCCTAACGCATTATAAATATTACTTACACCAGGAGTAATTATTTTGCTAATGTGGAAAACTGCATCAAATAATGTAACAGCAAGTATTGCGGTCATGACCGCAGCAAATATATTTCTAATATTATTAGACAAGGACACCACCCCAGTATAAGAATACTGCAATTAAACCTAAAGTAATAATTGCATAGAATAACATTTTATCAAGTGAATCCTCTTGTTCAATCCTAAACTTTGGAATAAGAGGAATATTTGTTATTAACACGACAGCCAATACTAAAGTAACTAAACCGGCAAGTAAAACACTAATATGCCTGAGCAATAAGCTAGCAATTACTATTGAAACGATTATAAATATTTCTGCAGTAAGACTTCCTGAGACATCAGCATTAGTTACTGGACCCGGAGAGAATAACTTCTTAAATTTTTTAACAACATCAAATATTTGATCGTAAAGCTTCATAGTAACACGCTCCCTACATAATTAGAAATTCCACTTGTTACCACATCAGGGAATAGACCTAATGCAACAATAACAACCAATAATACGAACATGGCAAAAACCATTGCTCTTGGAACATCCTTGTCCACAACTTCCAAATCGTGTGGTTTTGGACTTAAAAACATAGAGTAGAATGTTTTAACAAATACTACAAAAGTAGCAATGCTGACCATAATAGCTAAAATGGACAATTCGGGATAACCACAACTTAAAGAAGCTTGAACAAGCATTAATTTAGACTGGAAACCGCTTAAAGGAGGTACACCTGCCATAGCCAAACCACCAATCAGTAACATTATTCCAACTTTGGGGTGATATGCTAAAAGACCACCTAATTTACGTGTATCAACCTCATTAGTGGCGTTTACAATAGCTCCAAATCCAATGAACAGCAATGCAGTAATGACAATTTCATTTAATGCCTGGAACAGACCGGCAGTTATTGCAAATTGAGTTCCGAGACCAATACCCAATCCTATAAAACCAAGCTCTCCAACGGCTAAAAATCCAATCATACGCCTGAAATCCGTTTGAGTTAAAGCCATAGATACGCCCAATACCATCGCAATGACTGAGAACAATACTATGAGAACTTCAAATATAGGTAAAGTTGAATATATTCTAAACATTATAAGCACGATTGAAATCATTGATATGACAGTAAATGATTGAAGCAATGCTGCGCCATGAGGTTCCGCCTTACTGTAAATTCCTGATTTAATGGTATGGAATGGTGGCAAACCAGATGCATACAACCATCCGAAGAATATTAAACCTAATGACAATAAGAATACTGGAGAAGTGATATCTATAAGGCCATCATGGATTATTGCTACAATATCTGTAACGTTAACAGTACCCGTTAAGGCTAATAAGAATCCAATACCCAAAAGCATTATCGGACTTCCAATAGAACCAAGAATCATGTATTTTAAAGCCATTTCATAACTGTAGTCAATTGATGAAGCGGCAACAATACCTACCTGTGCAAGTGCCAATATTTCAAAGAAGACAAACATGTGGAATATGTCATCAGTTAATATCAGTGCAGTTACAGCAGCAGTTCCCATAAACAATAAGAACAAATAAGGGCCTGAAACTTTTTTATACTTAGTTAAGTAAATAAAGACCACCAAGAATGTCAAAAGACCTACCATTGCAATGAATATCTGCTGCATGAAAGTAAATGAATATGTAATTGCAGGATGATAAATTATGTTTGTTACATTATCCACCATCGGCTGATATCCGCCGAAGTAATGTAGGCCATAATTTGATAACAATGGAATAATCGGCAAACAGATTGCAACTACAAATGCCAAAATCCTGATAATCTTATCGTATTTTGAAAAAGCACTTAAAAGCAATGCTGCCATCATAGGAACAATAACCATCAATGGAATAAGTTCATTCATTGTATTCCTCCTGTTTAGATGTGTCAGCCAACATTACACTAGTACTTAAAGTTCCATACTTTCTGTAAAGAACCATTACTAAGGCAAGCATAACTGCAAGGGTACTAGCCCCAATTACTATACTGGTAAGTACTAAACCATAAGGCAGTGGATAAGAGGCATTTGATGCAAACCATGCTGGATCCATATCCGGAAGTAAAATCGGAACGATTCCACCAGCTCTGTAACCGATTCCAACAATGAATAAATTAGCCCCTTCTTCAATAAAGCTAATACCTATGATTTTTTTGATAATATTATCTACAAAGATTGCTGCATAAAGACCAATGACAACTAAAGCAATTGATGTAAATAATAT
>JAFZMD010000029.1 GCA_017553445.1 Methanobrevibacter sp.
AACATAAACAGTATCAGGAACAGCAGTCTTATTAATACTTAAATTAACAACAGGGTCAACTACAACAGTAGCAGTATCGTTAACAACCGTGTCGTTCTCATTACAGGTAGCGTTAGCAACATTAGTCCAAGTACCATTCACTAAAGCGGTAGCATTTATAGTAAACACAACAGATTCACCAGCTTCTAAAAAGTCAATAATTATTGAATTATCAACAAATCTAGAATCATTACACTTAAGATTGCCAAATTGGCTAGGAACAATATCAGTAATATTCACGTTAGTTGCATTAGTCGGACCGGAATTAGTCACATTAATAGTGAATAAAACAGTCTCGCCCACTTTCACATGATCTGGAGTAGCTGTCTTTTTGACAGTTAAGTTAAGGTCATATATTACTCTGAATGTAGTAACATTTGAAATAACTTTATAGTTCCAATCTTCTGGGTGAATAGCCCTTACAGTATAATTACCTACTCTAAGCGGTTTTGTTAATGTAACATTAACTTGACCATAAATGTCAGTGATAAATTCTGTGTATGGGAGTATAACTTCACCATCTTCATGCTCAACTTGAACATTGATTACTTGTAAATATTCTCGGTCATCTTGGTATAGCAATGTTCCACCTTGACTATTTTCAGCACCATCGACGGGACTGACCTCCCATCCTGTAACAATAGTGTCACCATCACTATGTGTATAGTGAACCTGAGTAAGATGTATTTGGTCGTTTGATGCATTGTTGTGAATAGCATTGATAATGTTATCTCCACCAACATGAACAACAGTCACATTTACATCAGTAGTATTGTAAACACTCTCTTCAGGGTCGGGAGTGATAATTAAAAGATAACTCCAAGCTTGATTTTCTTCGAAATTATCGAAATACAATCTAAAGTTATTACCGGATGTATAAATCGCAGATCCGTTACGGGCTTTGTTATGTGAATAATTATTGTCTCCAGATTGAGTATTGTCACCATTTACATAGAATGCTCCACCTAAACCAGTAGTGTCAGAAGAACTGTTGTTTTGAGGAATGGCTTCATTATTAGTAAATTGGTTTCTACTAATCCAAGAGGAATCACCGTCAATATATACAGCACCACCTTGGTTAGATGCGTTGTTCCTATTAAAAGTATTGGATGTTAAATTAGCATTATTACCTTCAATATAAACAGCACCGCCGTTAGATGCATCATTTTGAACAAAATTGCTGGAATATATTTTAGTATTGTCACCTTCAATATAAACAGCAGCACCATTTGAGGTAGCTACATTGTCTTTAAAAGTAGAACCGGTGATTCTTGTATTGGCACCAACAATATAAACAGTACCATTGTCACATTCATGATTAATGAAGGTAGATCCTTCAATATTAGTGTCTTGTCCAATAATGTAAACTGCAGCACCGTTACCACTGTCTGCAACATTGCTGTCAAATAGACAATTAACTATATGAGTACCATTACCTTCAACAAATACTGCACCAGCATCTCCAGTTGGTTCATAAATTGCGCCGCCATGGGCTGGACTGTAGGATGAAGTTTGATTTTCAATTTTAGCAATATTGCCTGTAAAAATACAGTTATCAATAGTAACATTGTTAGCAGCCAAGTTTCTACCGTTAAATCCATCGTGGTCGCTATATATTCCACCAACCATGATTGCAGAACCTTGTCCACCACTACAGTTAGTGAAATTTGTATTTCTGACTATTATATCACTATGGCTGATTCCAAGACCACCGGAGTATTCTCCAGTCCCTACACAATTGATAAAATTACAGTTATCAACTATTTCCGGACTGGTAAGATTTCCAGGTGAAGTTCTGAATTTTCCGTGAATATAAACCGCAAACCAACGGGAAGTAATATTAATGAAATTTGTGTTGGTTATTGTAGTCGGAATTGTAGCCGGACCCCATTCAGATTCATCAGCAACACATATGGCACCACCGTGGTGACCGGAAGTTGTATTGATAAAGTTACAATTAACCATATTAATACCCGCTACGGAACTAAGTTGACCGTAACCGTCACCAACTTCACTATATGTCTGACGGATATTAGTGAAATTACAATTATAGATTAGCTTTTGCTGTCCATTAGAACCAGCCATCCACATGAACTGGTTGACTGATTCACAGTTATTAATCACACAGTTTGTTAAAGAACCGCTTCCAGCAAACCAAAACAGTTGTGTAGCTGCCTTAATATTCTCAAATCTAACATTGTTCAAGTTACAATCACTAAGGAACATTGTATAACCTTCATTAGTAAATGTTGCCATTTGACTTAAATCATTTTCACTTCCACCGTGTACAGTGATTCCATCTAAATTATTTTGCCACCATCCATGATTAGCCCCACCGGTGTATGTTCCACCATTCAAGTATATTATATCTCCAGGTTGGGCATTAAACATTTCATCCATAATCTGCTGTACTGTACCACCGTATAAATTCCTAACAGCACCCAGCACAGGTTCATCATTACTTACCCCCAATACGGGAGCTTTTTCATTATAAGTTAAACAACCATCATCTTCAATTTCATCCGTGTTTCGTGCATCATCTACAAGGTCCGATGCAGAATCTGATGATTGATCAATTGAATCCAAGTTTATTTCATTTAAACTATTTTCATCAATTACACTTCCGTCCGAAGCGGAAAGCGTATCCCCGTTCGTATCGGTATGTGTTAAATCATCATTTGCACTTACAAACGAAGTTGAAAATATTATTAAAAATAGTATTAAAATGAAAAGTAAACTTCGCGTATTCTTCATAAATTTACCTCACATTTAAAACAATTTATTTGTCTAACTTTTTTCTAATGAAAAGGTCTTTATCAAAAATAGTGTATAGAAAATTTTAATGAAATTGCTACATATAGTAGCAAATTAAATTAAGTAATTTATACATTATAAATTTATTGATTTCATCCTAAAATCCAAAAAAAGACATTAAAAAAAGCATGATAAAAATAGCAAAACAAGATAAATAACTATTAATCAGCCATAAAAAAACCATATGGCCTTTAAACAGCTGATGCGAATTAAATCAAATAGTTATTTATAATATTCCGTAATATTCAACCCTAGGACCAAGATTGGTTAAATAATACTTGATAATTGTTTTTTAGCTAGGTTTAGTATCCTAGAAACTGAAACGCGAATAAATCACGAATAAGACTATTGGTTAAAAGCCTTACATCTCCAAAATGAATCAGAAATGATTTATTTCATTAAATTTCATTTATACTATTTTTCAATAAAATTTTCATTAACACATACATCGATTATATTCTCTATAATCTAACATACGTGTAAAATAAACTTTATTAATTTTAGTAATAAATAGTTTGCTATTTCATTTTTTTACCGTATTTTATAAAATTTTTAATGATGATTTCAAAAAGTTAAAAAATATAAAAATGAATTTTTTGATAAAAATTTATTCCCATAAAATCAACTGTTGATTTTTGAATGAAATTTTAAAGAAAAAAAATTACATTTCAATCAATAAAAAAAAATAAACATTTTTTAGATAATATAGTATTGAATCATACAAACACATAAAAAATCATGAAATCATTAAATATAATATTTAACTTTTTTATCAAATATGGCTCAAATATTTAAATTCGACCCCCCAAAAAAGACATGATGCAAAACTGATCCTGAACACGAGGGGATTCCTGAAAACATTAAAAATTTACAAAAAAGTCATTTTGATATTGTTGCATATAGATGGATTGGTTGATATTTAGGTAAATATGCCTGGTAAAAAAATATACTAAAAAACACATGTTATGAAAGTAATACTTTTATGGAAAAAATATTCAATTTTAAGATATTATTCTCATTAAATTTAATCGAAAAATTTCGGTG
>JAFZMD010000030.1 GCA_017553445.1 Methanobrevibacter sp.
ACAGTGCATTAAAACTAGATTATGATGTTTATTCTACAAGCTATTTTTCAACATCCGATACACCAACCGTCAAAAATCAGAAAATCATTCTAAAGGAAAGTGACGGTGAAAGCTGTGGAATTTTTGAAGATGAATTCAATGCACAGAATATTTTAGAAATTTCAAAGGATTACATTGATGAAGTTGACTACATCATACCTATTTCAGGAATTTCGCCAAGCGACTTTTCAAAAAAGGATCAGAAGAAAATATTGGGAAATAAAAATATCGAAAAAATTGAGAACAAGTTCAAATTTTACAATGAAATCGAAAACGAATTTTTAACACCTAAGACTTTTGTGCTGAATGATATAGATGAAGCTTCTGAAATATGCAGAAATTACGATAACACTCAATTTATTTTAAAACCCGTGCAAGGAAGTGGAGGGTATGGCATAACTCTATTAAATGATAACCTCCCAATCGAATTTAGTGAAAAAGAATTTATCCTGCAGGAATTTGTCTCTGGAATAAATCTAAGTTCATCAGTGCTGGCAACAAAAAATGATGCAAAGACAATTATCAATTCAAGATTACTTACATTGAATGATTTTGAAAAAAATGGCAGTTTCATATATGCTGGAAACATTCTACCATTAACTTCCAAATCAATAATGGCAAATATTGATGATATCAGCAACATTACTGAAGAAATGGAGTCAACCTCTGAAGAATTAGCAAGAAAATTCAATCTAGTAGGGTCAAATGGCATGGATTATATTCTAAATGAAAACGGGTTATATGTAATTGAAGTTAATGCAAGAATTCAGGGAACATTTGAATGTGTTGAAAAATCTTTAGGAATCAACATGCTTGAAGCACACATCAACGCATGCAGGGGTGAAATTATAGAAATACCAAAACCACAATATTATTCCTATAAAAAAATAATTTATTCACCAGCAAGAATGAAATATGAAAAAATAGATTTAGACAATATTTATGACCTGCCACATATCGGATCCATAACAGAAAAAGGCGAACCATTACTAACAATAATCGATAAAGATAAAGATTTTGAAAAATTATGTGAAAAAGTAGAATTAGCTAGTCAAATTGTAAATGACATTGCTAGAAAAGGCCAACTAGATGGCAAATAAATAATATTACACCTAATGTAATCATAAAAGTAGTTACAATCATTGCACGAGTCATCCAGATGAATACTTTCGCTTTATTATCTGGGTCTTTCATATATTGGTCTATTGGATTTCTTTTCATTTTAACATCCTTTTCTGTAATTTTCTAGAAA
This sequence comes from Methanobrevibacter sp., assembly GCA_017553445.1. Taxonomy (GTDB): domain Archaea; phylum Methanobacteriota; class Methanobacteria; order Methanobacteriales; family Methanobacteriaceae; genus Methanocatella. Next base: position 1,292 of record JAFZMD010000030.1, read on the forward strand.
AAAATTTTTTTACAGTAACTTAATAAAAATAACTCTTTTTTAAAATTAATTAATATTTAAACCTTAACAAAAAAATAAATAAAAATAAAAGAAAATGAAAAGTAAAAGAGAAAATTTTAAGCTTCTGCATTTTTGGCAGCTTCAGCTGCAGCAGCCGCTTTTTCATTTTTCTCCATAGTTGATCTAATCATTTTCAATCTTACGAAATTTTCCCTTTCCATTTCTTGGAGTCTCATATCAATATACTTTTCAGTATTTTGGAATCTTGGAACCATAATGTGTTCTAAATCATTTACTCTACGTTTAGTAGCTTCAATTTCTTCAGCGAGTAAGAAAATAGTTTTTTCTACTTCACCGAGTTCAATTAAATACTTAAGGGATTCCTCGAATTTCTTTGCAGCTTCGTCTAATTGTATTGTGGTGTCGGAAAAACCGTAACCCCTGTCAATGATGGACCTTTCTTCCATTTTTACATTGGTTACCGGTACTGCCACACCCATAACACTTCTTGATGTAATTTCTACATCAATAGATTCTTTAACAGATAATGCTGCTTTTCTAACAGCCAAATCACCCATGGCAATTTGGGCTTCAAGTAAAGCATCATTAGCTTCTTTAAGACTTAATTCTGCATTTTCACGAATACCTTTGACACGATCCAAGATATCAAAAAACTCTTTAATTAAAGCATCCCTTTTCTCTTTAAGCAAACCATGCCCTTTTACAGCAAGTTTTGTCCTATTCTTAAGGGACAATAATTCCATACGAGTTGGATTAATTCCATCTATAATATCTTGTGCCATTTAATCACCTACATTACTGTAACGAGATTAGTCATCTTTTGGAAGGTATTGTTCAATAAATTCTTCTTTAACCCTTTTGAGTTCTGCTTTAGGTAAGATTTTGAGTAATCTCCAACCAAGGTCTAAAGTTTCGAAGATAGTTCTGTCTTCATCTTTACTTTGGGTAATGAATTGGTCTTCAAATGCTTGTGCAAATTCTAAGAATTTTTGATCCCTTTCAGTAAGTGCTTCTTCCCCTACAACCGCAACTAAGTCTCTTAATTCACGACCTTCTGCATATGCAGAATAGAGTTGGTCAGATACACCACTGTGGTCATCCCTAGTTTTGTCTCCACCAATACCACCACTCATCAAACGAGAAAGTGAAGGAAGTACGTCTACAGGAGGGTAAATACCTTTCCTTGAGATTTCCCTACTTAATACGATTTGTCCTTCGGTAATATAACCGGTTAAGTCAGGAATTGGGTGAGTAATATCGTCTTGAGGCATAACTAAGATAGGCATTTGAGTAATTGAACCTTCTTTTCCATCAATACGTCCTGCTCTTTCATAAATACCTGCGAGGTCAGTGTACATGTAACCAGGGTAACCTCTTCTTCCAGGTACTTCTTCTCTTGCTGCAGAAATTTCCCTTAAAGCTTCACAGTAGTTGGTCATATCTGTTAAGATAACCAATACTTGCATACCTAAGGTGAATGCATAATATTCAGCAGTAGTTAAAGCCATTTTTGGAGTCAAGATTCTTTCAATAGCAGGGTCGTCTGCTAAGTTCATGAATACTGTTAATTTTTCTAAAGCTCCAGTACGTTCGAAGTCTCTCATAAAGAAGTTTGCTTCTTCGTTTGTAATACCCATAGCTGCAAAAATTACTGCGAACTCGTCTTCAGCACCTAATACTTTAGCTTGTCTTGCAATTTGTACAGCTAAATCGTTGTGAGGTAAACCAGATCCTGAGAAAATAGGAAGTTTTTGTCCTCTTACTAATGTGTTCATTCCGTCAATGGTAGAGATACCAGTTTGAATAAATTCTTCAGGGAACTCACGGGAAGCAGGGTTCATCGGAGCACCGTTAATATCCAATTCTTCATCAGGAATGATTTCAGGTCCACCGTCAATAGGTTTACCGATACCGTTAAAGATACGGCCCATCATATCTCTTGAAACACCGATTTTTGCAGTTTGACCAGTGAATCTGGTTTTAGTGTTTTTAGTGTTCAAGTCATTAGTTCCTTCGAAAACTTGGATAACAGCAACATCTTTAGTTACTTCAAGAACTTGACCGCTTCTTTTTTCACCGTCAGGGGTTTCAATATCTACAATTTCATTGTAACCAACGCCTTCTACTCCTTCAACAACCATTAAAGGACCTGAGACTTCAGATACAGTAGTATATTCTCTAGTTTTAATATTTGTATTCATTTTTAAGCCTCACCGCATTGTTTAGTAATTGCTGATTGAATTTCTTCAATTTTAGCATCAAATTCATCTTGTGGGATGTATTTCATTTTACCAATTTCTTCTTTTACAGGTAATGCTACAATATTTGCAATTGGAACTCCTCTGTTAACTGCTGCAAGAGATTCATCGTAGAATTTGAGAATGGTTTTCAACATTTTGTACTGTTTGTCTGGTGCACAGTATGTATCCACGTCATCAAATGCGTTTTGCTGCAAGAAGTCTTCTCTTAACATACGAGTAGTTTCCAATGTAGCCTGGTCAGTTTCAGGTAAAGCATCAGGACCTACCAATTGAACAATTTCCTGGAGTTCTGATTCTTTTTGTAAAAGACTCATAGCTTGGTCACGAGTAGCTCTCCAATCTGCTGATACGTTTTCAGCCCACCAGCCTTCAATACTGTCTACGTATAATGAATAACTTTGTAGCCAGTCGATTGAAGGGAAGTGACGTTTATCTGCAAGGGATGCATCCAAAGCCCAAAACACTTTACAGATACGTAAGGTGTTCTGTGTAACAGGTTCGGACAAGTCCCCACCAGGAGGTGATACTGCACCTACTACGGAAATGGAAGCAACTTGTGATTCGGTACCGATAGTTTCTACCCTTCCTGCCCTTTCATAGAATTGTGCTAATCTGGATGCTAAGTATGCTGGGTAACCTTCTTCCCCAGGCATTTCTTCCAGCCTTCCGGAAATCTCCCTCATAGCTTCAGCCCATCTTGAGGTTGAATCTGCCATGAGCGCTACGTCGTAACCTTGGTCACGGTAGTATTCTGCAATAGTAATACCGGTATATACACATGCTTCACGAGCTGCTACCGGCATGTTTGAAGTGTTTGCAATAAGAACAGTTCTGTCCATCAATGGGTTTCCGGTTTTAGGGTCGTCAAGGAATGGGAACTCGGTAAGTACCTCAGTCATTTCGTTTCCACGTTCTCCACAACCGATGTAAACAACGATGTCTGCATCTGCCCATTTAGCTAATTGCTGTTGGGTAACAGTTTTACCTGATCCGAAAGGACCTGGAATAGCTGCTGCTCCTCCTTTAGCTACAGAGAAGAAAGTGTCCTGTGCTCTTTGACCAGTTACCAATGGTATATCTGGGTCTAATTTTCTAACATAAGGACGGCTTCTTTTTACAGGCCATTTTTGAAGCATTTGTACAGCTTCTCCATCAATTTCTGCAATGTCTTCCAATACAGTATATTCGCCTGCAGCAGCAATGCTGGTTACTTCACCTTCCATTGTTGGAGGAACTAAAATCTTGTGTAAAACTGCGGTAGTTTCTTGTACTTCACCAAGAACGTCTCCGCCTTGCACTTTGTCCCCAACTTTAGCAACAGGTTTGAATTCCCATTTTTTCTCTTTGTTAACGGAGTCTACATCAATACCTCTTGCAATGAAGTCACCAGATTCTTCTCTAATAATTCTTAAAGGTCTTTGAATACCATCAAAAATAGAACTCATTACACCAGGACCGAGTTCTACTGACAAAGGACCTCCTGTACATTCTACTACTTCACCCGGTTGAATACCGGCTGTTTCTTCATATACTTGGATAGTTGCGGTGTCACCTTCCAGCTCGATGATTTCTCCAATAAGCTTTTGTTCACCTACCCTAACCATCTCAAGCATCTGGGCTCCTCTCATACCATCTGCGACAATAACAGGCCCAGCAATTTTAATAATTTTTCCTTCAATAATCATTTAACCATCTCTACCCCGATAACTCTTTTAATAAGATCGTTCATTTGATCAGATGACCCTTCGGAGGACCCATCTTTATCAGGTATTTCAATTATCATTGGTAATACACTAGAACCAATTTTCCTAGTCATATATTCTCTAATTTCATTAGCTAATACTTGAGTTATAATAATAATAGAAACCTCTTCATCTAAAAATTTATCAAAAGCAGCAATAGCTTCATCAGCAGTGTTAACAACTTCTGCTTTTTTTACTCCACCAAGTCTAAATCCAGATACAGTATCCATATCTCCTATAATAGCGACTGAACTCATATTAACATCTCCATTATTTTAGAATTAGGGAAATCAGCTTCTCTTTTTGCCCTTGCGATAATTTTTAAATTCTTAATTTCAGCTTCTTTTTGACTTAAATAACCAATAATTGGACCAACACCTAATGGTTTTTTAGAAGCCAATGATTTTGCATGTTCTGCGACATACACATCTAATGCTCTTTCAAACACAGCAACGGAACCAGTTTCGTTGTACTGTGGAACAACATCAGTTAATGCATCTGCATATTTTGTTCCTTCTAATCCAGACACTACGTTGGTAACGTCCGGAGAATCCATTAAGTCTTTAAGTTTCCATTCACGTAATTGATAACCGTCAGCTAAAATATAGTTTGAAATATCGTCATATGATAAACCATCTTCTTTAGCTCTTAAAATTAATTTAAGATTATCAACATCTACTTGAGTTCCTACATAAGAGTATACTATTTGTCTGTTTTCATCAGCAGGAACATCTGAAGAGTGTAGCAATTTGTTCAAGTAATATTTATCTAAAGCAGATTCTAATGGAAGAGTCATTTGTTTCTCTTCATATTCAGGAAGAGCATCCTCTAATGCAGTGGCATATTCTGTACCGTCCAGACTTGTGACTATATCAGTAACATTGTCTGCCTCGACTAAAGAACTTAACTCATCATATAATGAACCGCTAGGAATTAACAATTCCCTTGTTTCATCAGCTGAAAGGCCAACTTCCTTAGCAGTTATAAGACTTTTAATATTGTCGATATCTGTTTTTTTAGACATTACGACAAATGGGTCTTTAACTTCTCCAGGAGCAATTCTTGCGACAAAATCATAAGTTTTAGCACGTTGAACATCCAATGCTTTATCGAGTGGGTATTCGTCCAATACTTCAGCGTATTCCGGAACACCTTTAAGATAATTTTCAACATCTTCTAAATTGCTTGATTCAACAATTTCAGAAATTTGCTTTTCATCGAAGAGTCTTCCTTTTCTAGCTCTTACTCTTGAACTAGGATTGAGATAAGGATAAATATCCAATATTGGTCTAGATGTAATGATTACAACTATAGCACCTATAACAACAACTGTAAATATACAGAAAACAATGAATGTTTCTTGTGTAAATCCTAAAGATGTTATCAATGATGCAAGTTCATCTGCCATAATTTCTCACCCCTAATTATTTAAATAATACATTTGCAACTTCACTACGTAAAATACTTTTAAATCTATCCAATCTAGATTCAATAGTATTATTTACTTCAATGTCTCCATTTTTAGTTTTAACAATAGCTCCACCAATAGTATCGATAGGTTCTCCTAATTGGAATTTAACATCGTCAATTTGGAAAGTAGAAGATGAATCAAGTTGACTTTTAAATTTTTCTGTATCAGCTTCATTTAATTGAATAATTAAATCTTTGCCGCCGATTTCATCAACAGCTTCTTTAATTATTTTAGTTAATGAATCATCATATTCTTCACTACCGGAAGAAGCAATACTTTTTAAATCATTTGTAGCTTTATCAAAAGCTGCTTCTATAACTTCTTCTTTAGCGCCTAATTCTGCTCTACGAGCATTCATCTTAGCTTCAGAGATAATTTGCTGATATCTCATATCAGATTGTTTTTTACCATTTTCTAAAATTTTATTTTTCTCTGATTCTGCAGTTTTCTCAGCATCTGCATTAATTGTTGCAATTTCTGCATTAGCTTCTTGCATGATTATATCAGCTTTCCCTTGGGCTTCAGACATAATGCTTGAAACAATTTTATCTGTGCCTGAGCTCATATAAATTGCCTCCTTAACCTAAGATTCCACCGAATACCATGAGTAAGATAGCAATCAAGAATCCGTAAATAGCCTGAGTCTCTGGTAATGCAGAGAAAATAATACCACGTGCGAACATATCGTTATCTTCTACTATTGCACCAACGGATGAGGATGCTGCAAGACCTTGTCCCATACCGGAACCTAATCCAGCAAAACCAATAGATGCACCTACACCAATAGCTACAAGACCAGCTTCCATTGATAAACCTTCTCCTCCACCTAATAATCCGGAGAATACAAGTAATAAGATTGCAATCAAGAAACCGTAAATAGCCTGAGTCTCTGGTAATGCAGAGAAAATAATACCTCTAGCAAACATATCGTTATCTTCTGCAACTGCACCTACAGATCCAGCTGCTGCCATACCTTGCCCTAAACCGGAACCTAATCCGGCAAAACCGATTGCTACTCCAGCACCAATTGCTGCTAAAGCAGTACCTAAAGCAATATCTGCCATATTTTATCACCTTTAAATAATATTGATTTTTGTTTTTTTAATTTAATTTAAATGAAAAATTTTTAATTTTTAGTTTTTGTAAATGTTCTATCTGCCTTAAACGCTTCGAATTTGTTTTTACCACCCATGTAAAATTGGGAGAAGAATTCAACATAATTCAAACGCAAAGCGTTAATAAATGCACCCAATACTTGGAAAGCGAAGTTTGCAATATGACCAAATATAAATATGATAATTGCAAGGATTATTCCAACAAATGGGACCATACCATCTATCATTTGAGCCAAGATGTTAACTGTCATAGCAATACCGCCTGTAGCTAAACATAATGCTAAAAGACGAGCATAAGACAATACATCTCCCATAAATCCGAAAATATCCATAACTCCATATGCACCATTAGCCCATATTAACATTCCAATAGTTCCAATTATTAAGATAGCACCGATAATCATACCGATTAAACCAATTGCAGGCATCATGTATCCTAAAGCGAGGAAAATAATACCGGCTTCGAAAACAAACCAGCAGATTTGGGAACCGATAGCTTCTTTTTTATTACCGTATCTTAAATTATCGATGGCACCTATAATGAAACCAATATTGGTGTAAATAAGACCAATTCCAATTGCAATTAATAAAATTGTATCTGGGTGTACAAATGCTTCAACAGGATCGAATACTGTAGGTAAACGGAAACCTGCTAATCTTTCTGGGAAGTCCCCAATAAAACCATTTGTTAAAAGACCTAGTATTACGGCCCACAGACCGGACCAGATTAAAATCCAACCAAATGAATTCATGGAATCATTGATTTTACCTAAACCTTTCAATAAGATAACACCGATTAATGATACAATTAATCCATAAATTGCATCAGTTAAACAGAACCCAAAGAATATTGGGAACATGATAGCAACAAATATCGTTGGATCAATTTCATTGTAACGTACTGGGGAGTACATATCAACAAGGTATTCGAATGGTTTTGCGTACCATCCGTTTTGTTGTAAAACAGGTACATCTTCATCATCTGTTCCTTCGACTTCAATCAATTCAAAGGCACAGTGACCTTCAGAACTTTTTTCCACTAATTGCTGAACTTTTTCAGTATCTTTTACTGGTACCCATGCTTCAAGCATGTAAGCATCTTTAGTTTTAACAAAAGCGGAAAGAATATCGTTCTTTTCTTTTTCATTTTCTAATTGCTCTTTGAGTGCCAATATCTCATCATCCCACTGCTCAGCGACAACTCTTAATTCTGATTTAACAGTTGCACGTTCTGATTCAATTGCGGATAATCTAGAATCAGCATTTGAAATAATCTGTTGAGGAGTTCCTTCAACTTTTCCTATTTCAATTTTCTCAAATTCGAATTTACGAAGTGTTGAATAAACATCATCACTAAATTCTTTTAAAGTCACCACAACGATTGTAACATAATCTTTATCTTCGCTTGGGACTGTAAACATATCTAATTCATCTGTCAAGTTACTTAATTTAGTTTTGATTTCTGAAGCAGATTCAACATTAATCCTTCCAACAGTTGTAGAAGTGTACTTAGAATCTTTTAAAAGAGCTAAATCCATGTCAAAATTAGATAAGTGTCTAGCTAAACTTTTATTAGACTTTAATTCACTTGTTTCGGAGTCGAGAGCGGCTAGTTTACCCTCAATGACATGTGTCTTACTACCTACTTCAGATAATGTTTCCTCAGCCTTTGCAATAAAAGCTTCAGTATCCAAATCTTCAACCTCTTTTTGAACTGGCATGTCTGGACTAATGAAAGACATTAAAGTATCTTTAATCCCATGGCCTTCTGATAAAGAATTTCCCAAAAGTTCAGATATACCGTTTGTTTTCATTAAAAGTGAAGATAATTTACCTGAGTATTTAGAAGACTTTGCAGGAGTGACTAATTCCGCTAATTCAGGATCTTGCTGAATACTATCAGAAATATCACTGATTTGTACTAGTCCCTGTGCGTGGAGAGCATCCACAGTAGGAGCTATATACTTCTCCAGTGTAACTATTCTAATTTTTCGCATTCTAGCTGTCTTGAACATATAATCTCACACTACAAAATATTTTTGACAATAATTGAAGCAGCTTCATCTACATTTGCCATAGCCTTTTCTTTTAATGCACTTACGTCACTTTCAGAGCTAGCAGCAATAGTTTTAGCTTCTTCTTTAGCTTTATCTTCTGCATCAAAAACAGTATTTTTAGCTTCTTCTTCAGCTGCTTTTTTAGCCTCAGAAATAATTTCTTCAGCTTTTACTCTTGATTCATTGATTAAATCTTTTGATTGAGATTCGGAATCAATGATGAGTTGTTCAGCATCGGATTCAGCTTTTTTTATCATTGCGATTGCGTCTGATATCTCTGCCATAATAAATCACCATGGTATATTTAATTTTTATTTTGCTTAATATATATCTTTTACTATATTTTTATAAAAAATAAATCAAATCTTGACTTAAAACAAAAAAAAATAACAAATCAATAATATTTTTATAAATAAATATGATTAAAAAAAGAATTAAAAAAATTAAAGAAAAAAAAGATTATCTGTAGAAAAATTTAAGCATGCCCTGAGGCAATTTCATCAAATAAGCCAAAATGGCTATTGCAATAATGATAAGACCGATTACGGCGAACCCTACATTATATGGAAATGCCAATATTGTATATCCCACAACACCGATAACAATGCCTTCAAAGAAAAAGACTGCTTTAGTCCATTCCGGCCTGAAAGATATTATAAGATAGGCAATACCCAAAAGAATAAGAATGATTGATGTAGCTATAGTATCATTGGTTAATACTTCCCCTCTGACAATTGGAAGAATTCCTACAACAATTAACATAACGGCCAATACCATACCAAGCATTTTAAATGTTTTAATACGAGACATACATCAATATTTAATTAACTTAATATAAATACTATTTATCATGAACAGGTGTGTCTGGATAATTCTTAACAAAAATTTTGAAATGATGCTGGATGGGGAAATCTGCGAAAACAGGCTGCAGGACAAGAAATTCTCTCCCGGCGCAGATATGTGGACGGAAGAGCTTCCAGTACTGAAAATAGCCGATGAAAAAATACAAAAGGAATACGATGAATTTAGAAACGATATTTTAACGCTGTTTCTAGAACCTCAAGTTAATGAAGTCTTTATCAATGCAAAAATTGGTGAAGAATCAGAATATGACAATGAAGCCATTTCAACTCCGCTGATAATAAGAAAAATAGAAGAATATGATGTTGAAGAAATAATTTAAAACAGCTTATTTGATTTTTCAAGAACTTCATCCATCGTATTGAACTCTAAATCGTCACCATCACTGCTTTTTGTTTCGGTTGTGATTAGGACATGCGGTGAAGCCCACAAATAGCTATATGTAAAGTATACAACATTTACAATCAATGCCCAATAGATAAAAAAGAGACCAATAACGAGGAATAGGATATGGACATAATAGTTTCCATACCTTTTCTTTTTCATCAAAATGAAATGTTCCTCTTCCTGTATTCTTTTAAATTTCTGTTGAGATAATTCCTCAGAGATTTCATTCATTTGTGTAGAATTATCTGCCTTTAATATAAACAATTCCATATTAATCTAGAGATAAACAGTAAATTCATCAATTTCCTTTCTTGGAGTGTCTCTCGGTTCGGCATTGCCATAACCTAAAGGCGTGAACAATACAGGTTCTTCTGAATCTGTTAGTTTTAAGAATTCCCTTGCCTTATCCGGCTTGAATGCTGCAATATAGCAGGTTCCAAGACCTACGCTGGTTGCGGCCAGAATGATATGGTCCATTACAATGGTTGCATCAATGTCTGAAATGCATTTGCCGTCATATTTTCTTACCCATGCCTCATCGGTTTTTGCAACAACACACAGTACATATGGCGCTTGAGTAAACCATTCTGCAGGATAAATTTCAGACAATGCTTCCTTATTTTTCTTTGTATCAATTACATAAACTTTAAAAGGCTGATAATTAACTCCTGTTGGAGCGATAGTTGCTGCCTTTAAAACATAATCCAATTTTTCCTTTTCGACTTCCTTATCCAAATACCCTCTGACACTGTATCTTTTATTTATTACTTCATCAAAATCCATTCAACGACCTCCATAGACAACATCATTTAAATCACAAAAACGTCTGAATTCATCTTCATCCATTTTTTCTTCATGAATATGAGCAATAATTCCCGGAACACGACCTATTATAAAAACACCCAAACCCAAATCTGGAGTAAAACCCAAATCAGACAGGATTGCAGCATTGGCACCATCGACATTTAATTTAATTCCCTTATTCTGATGCACCAAATCTTCAATAGCTATGGCCAATTTAATGTGCGGACCAACGAAACCTTCCTTAATTGCCATTTTGATTAATTGTTCTGCTCTTGGATCTGCGGTATGGTATCTGTGACCAAATCCCGGAATCTTATCTTTTTTAGAGAAATAATCATTATAAATCTCAATGGCCAAACCTGCAATCTGCTTATTGTCCAACTCACTGTCCTGTGTCAATATCAGAGAGTTAATTTTGGACTGGTACAATTCCATTGTTTTTTCAATGGCTCCGGCATGTTTATGGCCAAATGAAAGCAATGCCCCTGCAACTGCTGAATTTAAAGGAGAACCTGATGAGGCGATGATTCTTGCAGTTTGGGTGCTTGGCGGAGTTACGCCATGATCACAAAATGAGACAAGAACATGATTGAACATTTTACTCTCCTTAACGGAAGGCAATCTTCCCTTCAAAAGCAGATAAATCATGTCTGCATACCTGATTTTTTCAATCAAATCCTGTTGATTGTATCCTCTTGTAGTTAAGTTATTTGGTTCTACATTAGAAATAGTTGTAGTTAAAGAATGTTCATTTACATGAAAATTATTTTTTTGCATGATTAAATATTAATTTAAGCCATTAATAAATGTTATAGTATTTTTTCAGGGAAATATTATAATCTCAAGGTTGCTTTTCTTGGTTCGACAAAACAAGATGGCCTTACACTAACAATACGAACACCGCTTGCCCTTTGATTTCCAATTTCTATAAAAGTGCCCAGAACAGTAGTGTTGCCTCCCAAACCCAAAGGCCCGATATTGGTCTGGTTTAGCTTTTGAGTGACAAAGATTTCCTCATCGCTTGGATTAGACAGATTGCCGTAAATCATGGATTTCAACATTAATGATGATGCTTCATAGTGTGTTCTTCCAATTCCTATTGCGGGAATTGACGGCGTGCATCCCAATAGCTTTAATGATTCTTCAAGCCATTCTATTGCCTGGCAGATTACATTATCAAAGGAACGCTTATGGTAAACCCTATAGGTTTTTGCCCTTATTTCGGGACCTCCTCCCTGAAGCAAAAAGTGAATGTTTAGCGTGTCGGGATTTTCCGCATTATCAATCAGAAAAGAAGCCGGTTTCATAAGTCCCGGATCATCATATAAACCTTTTGACTGTTCTATCCTTTCAATTCTGTTGCCTTTAACTGCCATAGGCCTTGCAGGAAGCCTGTTCAATCCCTGATAAATTCCTTCATTAATCTGTGATATCAAATCAGAGGTGATTTCCCTTCCAGAGCCAAGTTCAATTATTACATGAGGAATTCCCGTATCGTCACATAACGGAAACTTTGTTTTTTCTGCCACTTCATAGTTTTTTAAAATCTGGGTTAATGCCCATGAAGCGTTTTCATTAGTTTCATTTTCAATGGCCAGCTTTAAAGCATTTCTCTTATCATCGGATAAATTGGTGCTTGCCTTAATTATTGAATCAGATACTTTTTGAACAATATCCATCATAATCACTCTGGAATAGCCAGATCACCGGATTTTTTAGGTGACATCTCATAATCTGAAGCGTATTCTTTTATCATTCGGTTAACTAATTTGACCTGCTTTACTCTGGCAATGGCTTCTTTTTGAGTTGTATCCCAGTTATGGTTGGCTGCAACAGAACCACCTGTCTTTAAATAAACCGGAGCTGCTACCTTGATGAATTTTGGAACTTCATAATGCCTGATAAAACCGCCGGTTGATTTTGGATTTTCGGTATGCAGATCTATTGGAATGTCAATGGCGCTTCTAATGGATGCAAGCATAGGTATTTGCAAGTCCCTAACGGGATTGAGTGAATCCAGTCCTATTGATTGCAATAATTTTGCTGATGCAGGATTTCCATGACCCGCATGGGCTGACATCTTAAAATGAAGCTTTTGCGGAAGTTCCTCTTTTATTCTCATCTGATTTAGGCAGTACAACAATCCTTCATCATAGAGCAATATTCCCCGAACGCCCAGATTTACTGCCCTTTTAACATCCTCGATTGCATAAACCAGATTGTCATAGCCCCTTAAGCGATACCCGATTCTGCTTCCTTCTTTTGTATGGACAGTAGCTGACGTGTCATAAGTTGCTCTTGGCCCGACAGACAAAAATAGTTCACAGCCATACTCCTTGGCCAAATCAACCATTTGAATAATGTCCTCATCACTTAAAAGCATTATTCCTTTGGTTTGGGTAACCCTGTGTATGGTCAAGTCCTGATTTTGGGCCTCATCCAAAAGAGCCTCCATCGTTTTTGGAGACTGTATTCCGGGAACCTCAAATCTGAATTGTCCGCCATCGTTAAATGTTTTATCAGATTCAAAATCGGAGCCTGTCTCATCAATACCGATTCGCTTTAAAAAATCTTTAGTTTCATTCATTTAAAACCCCAACAACATCAGTCATTGAATAATTATCCAATTCATCAATAATAACAAGATTGTTAATATTATATTCAGGATTTAAACTTTTGAATTTGTCAATTAATTCACTTAAGTCATATGGATTTTCAAAATCGCCTTTTGGAATAAATGTAATGTTCTGGAATACTCCATTTCTAAAGTCATCATCCAATTTAATTATTACGTTTGAAGGCCTTTTGTTTGGATATAAATCATTTAATTTATCATCCCTTAAAATTATCATCTTATTTACCAAATCCTTGATATTGTTAACCTTGTCAACGGTGGAATAATTTTCAAACAGCCCATAATCGACCAGTCTGTTCAGCGTATCGATGTCCACTTCTCCCATAACCAGGGTTATGGCCACTGCATATGGAAGACTTTGCTTTAACTCTTCCAGATTCCTTGGATGGAAATTATCATGGTCTGCTGCAACATCATAGGTTTTGACAGCCACATTTTCAATATGGGTGTATTCATCACCAATGCTTGTCTTAAGCTTTAATGCAGTATCTATGGATGAGTGGAGGTGTCTGCAAAATGGATATTTTTTAAAATAGATGTCCCTTACTTTTACTGTGCCGACATCTTCCAGAATGGCATCAAAGGAATAGTCTTCATCATTAAATTCTTCATTATAAACCATAGCTTTTAAAAATCCTTCTGAACCTTCAATTATAGTTTCAGCACCAGTGAATCCGTTTCTTGCAAGAAAAGCAGATAATATTCCATTATAATTGGCTTTTCCAACATGGAGAACTTTGCCCATGCTGCCGGCATGATCGGATTCAAGCAACCCTGCGGCTTGAGTTCCGCACAATCCCAATGCGTTTAAGATTTGAGTTTCGTCAAGCTTGAGCAATTTGGATGCAACAGCACCGGAAACGAAAGTTCCAATTGTTCCGGTTGTGTGAAAACCATTGTTTCTGTGGCGAGGATTGACCATCTTTCCAAGCAAGATTCCAACCTCATATCCAATGACGGCCGCTTCAAAAAATTCTTTACCTCCCAGCCCATAGGCTTCTGATATTGCCAAAGCTGTTGGAAAGATTACTGCACCAAGATGAGCCTGTGCCTGTCTGTGACCATCATCCAATTCCAAAACATGTGCAGAAACTCCATTTAAAAAAGCGGCATTTAACAGATTGGTCTTTTCACCAGGTTTTCCGATGATTGATGCCTGTGAATTTGAATTATCATTATTGTTGAATATTTCATTGATGGTATTGAAAGCTATTGCCGGAGAGTTTTCACTGGCTCCCCTGTATGTTACGCCGAAAAAGTCAAGGAACGCTGCCTTAACAGTATTGATTGATTCGACAGTAGCCTGTTCATAGCGATAATTTGAAATAAATTTGGAAATATCTTGCAAAAACATAATAATCTCAAACAATATTTATGTATAAATAATCTTAAATAGTTTATCTAAAAAATTGAAAGTAATTTTAAACGGCCGGAACGCCGGTTAAAACAAGAACAATGTGTGCTACAATTGCTGCCCCATAATATGTAGCTGCAATGACTAGAATAGTGATTACAATGGCTCTCCAACCTAAAGCCTTGAATTCATCCCAACTTTTACCCATACCAATACCAACATAAGCCAAAAATACGGTAACGATTGATAGAAGTTCAACCTGAGAAACATAATGAAGCACAAAATCAGAAGTCGGCATGCCCGGATAGGCCAAAACAATACCAAATACGCTGATATAGATAATTGAAGAGATGTTTAAAGGAAGTTCTCTTTCAAGCCAAACTCCCGCAAGAGTAATTAAAGACAATATTCCCATTCCAACCAATGAATCTGTCATCGGATGCTTATATCCCAGGTAGTTGCCTATAACAGTAATAACTGAAAAGATAAACAAAAGTATGATCCAGTTTAAAATACCGTGAACGGAAACATTTTCAGACCCGTCAATTAAATCAGGCATTTTCATCATCCTCCTCAGTTTTTACAATGTATTCCCTTCCAATTTTCGGTTCTAACCATTTATACATTTTTTCAGTCAATGGAAGGGCTATAAATATCACAATGTAAATGCCGACACAGAATGAGAGCAGATTACTGAATCCTGCAAATGCCTCAATACTTGTTTCCATTCCAGGAAATGCTGCAAGGGTCGGTCCGATAGCTGCCGCATTCATACTTGCACTGCCCACACCACTGGCCATGGCATATGCATAAGGATGAAGCGGTATGAAAGACAAAGAGAAGGATACTAAAAAGCTAATGAATATTGTACCGATTACAGAACCGATAATGAATATTGCAAAGACCCCTCTTGATTCGGGAGAATTGAATCCGTACTTATCAACGACAACTGCAACGTTAGGTTCACGACCAATTGAATTGGTCATACCAATAGCTTCTTCTTTAAATCCTAAAAGCAAAGCAAGAGGAAGAATTAAGATTGTAGCCAAATGTCCTAACTCCTGCAATATTAATGCCGGACCCATATCAAAAATCAAATGCAGTGATTGGCCACTGGAAATAGCCAATTTGGCAATTAAAACACCAATGAAAAGCATCATTGCCCCTTCAGCGATACGGGCCTGCCTTCTTTTAATCCATGTGATTGGTTTTGCCAGATAAAAAACAAGCCCTAAAATAATTGTAAAGATTAAGGGCATGATTGTGATGACCACGTCTTTTGTGATAGGGATGTTGATAGTTCCAATTAATTCTGCAATAACGACTAAAATAAGTACAGTACCATGTAATCTGTAATCTCTCCAAGGATTTTTTCTTAAAATCCTTCTATCCGTTTTTTCACGATAAATATGTTCAACTTGACCATCATTACCCTTTTTTGGAATAGACATCCACCCCTAGCATTAATGCATAAAACAGCCAATATTAATCTCATACCTATTTTTCTTAAAACCCATTTATAAATTGATAAGATTTAACTCTCAAAAATGCACAAAATAGGAATAAAAAATATGTAATAAATTCTCAAAATGAGAATAAATTTTAAATAGCAGGGACACCCGTCAGGGTCAGGATAATGTGTGCTACAACGGCTGAACCATAATATGTTGCTGCAATAACCAGCATCGTGACAATAATTGCTCTTCCTCCCAAAGCCCTGAATTCTTCCCAGCTCTTACCCATACCAATACCGACATAAGCCAAAAATACTGTAACGATAGAGAGAAGTTCAACCTGGGAAACATAATGAAGCACAAATTTGGAAGTAGGCATCCCAGGAAAGGCTAAAAGAATGCCCATCACGCTAATATATATGATTGAAGAAATGTTTAATGGAAGTTTTCTTTCCATCCAGACCCCTGCAAGAGTAATCAAAGACAATATTGCCATTCCAATCAATGAATCGGCCATCGGATGTTTGTATCCAACATAATTTCCAATAACTGTAATAACTGAAAAGATACCTAACAACATAATCCAGTTCAAAATACCGTGAACAGAAACGTCTTGAGATCCGTCAATTAAATCAGGCATTTTCACCATCCTCCTTTTCTTTAACAATATATTTCTTTCCAATTTTCGGTTCCAGAAAAGCATATAACCTTTCAGTAATCGGAACGGCTAAAAATATAACTATATAGATTCCTATGGAAAATGAAAGCAGATTACTGAATCCGGCAAAAGCCTCAATGCTGGTTTCCATTCCGGGAAATGCAGCAAGAGTAGGGCCTAAAGAAGCCGCATTCATACTTGCGCTGCCTACACCGCTGGCCATGGCAAATGCATAAGGATGCAAAGGCAGAATGGAAACCGAAAGACTGGCCAAAAAGCTAATGAATACAGTCCCTATAATGGTTCCGACAATAAACAATGCAAAAATGCCTCTTGATTCTTGAGAATTGAATCCATACTTGTCAACGATGACTGCAACTTCAGGTTCACGGCCAATGGAACTTGTCATTCCGATGCACTCCCTTTTAAATCCCAAAAGCAAAGCGATGGGAAGCGCTACCAAAATTGTAGCCAAATGCCCGAATTCCTGAAGAAGCAATGCTGGACCCATGTCAAAAATCAGATGCATGGACTGGCCGCTGGATATGGCCAGTTTAGAGATTAAAACACCAATGAAAAGCATCATTGTCCCTTCAGCAACCCTTGCCTGTTTTCTCTCAATCCAGGTAATGCGCTTATCCAAATAGAATATCAGTCCCAAAAGCATGGTATAGAGCAAAGGCATTATGGAAACTTCAACACTTTCTGTTAAATGAATTTCAATAGGACCTATAATTTCAGCAACGATGACCAAAATTAGGATAGAAGCGTGCAATCTGTAATCTCTCCAAGGATTTTTCCTTAAAATCCGTTTGTCAGTTTTTTTACGATAGATATGATTGTTTCGTTTATTTTTATCAAAAATAGGAACACCCCCTAATTTCGTTTATTGTTCTTAGTTCAACGACATAGTATTTAAATGGATATTACTTGGATGTCAAAATTTCATGAAACATGAATAAAAAATTAAAATTTATGAAAAAAAGTTCCTAAAAAGTGAATAAATAAAAATTAATAAAAATAGTTTAAATTAAAAAAAAACAGAATAAAAATTAGAAATAAATAAAATTACATTCTGCAAATTGGTTTTGACAAATGTCTTCTTGCACTGACCGGCGTTTCATAAAACTGACCATTATTCAATTCACGTGAAATTTTAATGGACACTTTTTGTGAAGATTTTATCCTTTTTCCACATTTCTTACATTTGAACCCCTTATTTTTTCCGGCAGAAGTCATTCTTTTTCCGCATTCACAGATTGGATTTTTATATTCAACATCATTCAGCCTAATTACTTGGAATTTTTCAATGTTAAAAGTTTTCTGCTCGCCGATTCCGCCATACAGCTTTATTACATCACCTGGCCTTAGATGTGAAACGACTTTTCTAAAATTTTTGGTGGGTTCATATGCTCCGCATTCAATCTCACCTGTCCCGTCAAAGACAGTAAAAAACATATGGCCGCCGTCAATGACATGGGGAGTGTCCTTTACAGTAACCGTGATTTCATAGCATCCGAATTGCTGCATCTGTGAAATGCTATCCGCTTTCTGGATATGCATATCAGTGTGCTGGTTTGTTAAAAAAATGCAATAGTCTTCAATCGGCTCAGATACCTTAACGATTTCTCGGGCTCTCATTAAACTTGAAGCGTCATTTGATCTGATACCGTACAATACCGGACATGGGGTTTTAGGCTCGATTGCAATATAGTTTTCTGAATAATCCACGTTTTCAAAAGTGTCCGGAAAAGTCTCCTTATCCATTTCTATTACGGAATCATAATCGATTTGGCGTTTGGTTCCATAATTTTCAGGAGTCCTGTAAGCCAATAATTCATAGGTATAATCCTTTAAAGGCAGACTGATGGCTGCGATGGAGCCGATGATTCCCCTTCCCTTTTTGAACATATGGATTTCACATCCGACGGATTTTCCAAACTTCTCTGCCTCTTCAATAGTTATGAATGAATAAATTGCCCTGAAAGCATAATCCTGCATTTCATTTGTGATTTCACCGTCATAAAAAATAACACCTGGATTTGTATTGTCACAGTCAAACATGGACAATTTGGAAACTTCATCCAGAACAATTTCTTTAGCCTTTTGAGCTTTTTCATCATTGATGATTTTAAATGATACTCCCCCATTTCCTCTTGTTTTAAAACGGGCAAAAGGGTTTAATCTTATTAATCTGGGATAATCTACAATATCAATGTCATTTTCCTTTAATTTTCGGATGATATGGGCCGCCAGGTAAGTGGTGCACATTCCCTCTGGAGAATCCGTATCGTCAATTCCAATATATAAGTAACTAATTGCAATCACCTTTTTACAATAAATTAATTATACTTAAAAGTAATATATAATTTTTGAAGAAAAAATGGTTGTATCGATATGTTGAACAGAGGCAAAATGTTACAGGAAATAGAAAGATTACTAATCTCTGAAGGTTATAAAACATCAGACATTTATGACCAGGGCTCTTTTGATATTGTTGCCCGTAAAAACCTGTTAATTTTACTTTTAAAAACATTTATCAATATTGATAGTGTCAATGAACAGAATGCCCATGAAATGAAGCAGCTGGCCAACATATTTTTAGCATCCCCCATAATAATCGGAGCCAAATCAAGAAACGGCATCCTGGAAGAGGGAGTGATTTATGAAAGATATGATATTCCAACCATCGGTTTAGAAACATTAAAAAACATGATAATCTATAAGGAATACCCGGAAATACTGGCTGACCGTGGAGGATACTTTGTCAAAATTGACGGAAATGTAATCAAGCAGTACCGTGAAGAATATTCACTTTCACTAAAGGATTTGGCCGACCTTGCACATGTTTCAAGAGCTACAATGTATAAATATGAAAATGAAATAGTGCGGGCAAATACCGAAACCGCAATGATACTTGAAGAAATACTGAATACAAAAGTCACTCTAGACATTGACATACTGAAATACAACCAGGAAGATCAGATTCAATACCATACAACAGGCGAGGGAGCCGAAGACTTATCAAAACTTGGATACGGAGTAGTTTCCACAAGCAAAAGTCCCTTTGATGCTGTTGCAAAAGACAATAATTCATCATTGATAGCAAATGTTGAAAAGAACAGAAGCCAAAAGACATTGAAAAGAATGGCCGTTCCACTCAAAGACCTGTCAATGATAACTTCGTCCGAACCGGTTTTCATCATCAATAACGATAAGATTAAAGAATCCCTTGGAACAATCCCTGTAATTAAATCCTGGGAATTGAAAGAATTTGAACGTTCACAAGAATTGTTAAAGCTTATTAGAGAAAGAAAAGAAAATCAGTGATAATATGGAAGATTTAAGAATTCCTGACATGAAAAATTATCCAATCAAATGGGTCTGTAATTTTAGAGGTCAAAAAGCAATCGGAATATGCGGCTATTCACAAAAAATAGCTATGTTTGCATCCGACGAGAGAGTATCCAGAATCCTGGAAGACATTGTAATCGGAACCCATGAAGATTTGGAAGGCTATGGATGCGAAGAAAAGGACAGATGCTGCAATTTTGACTGCGAATACTGTGAAATAACGCCAAGACAATACCTGCAGATTACAGGAAAAAAGCCATCCAATAAAAATTTAAAAGATTTAAACGAAGGACTTGAAAGCTTGAATGCTGAATTTGAAATAATGAAAATCGTTCCGTTTGAAGAATATGAAGTCATGAAGTTTTAGATAGATTTTAAAACTTCAATATCCTTTTTTAATTCGTCAACACTTGCCACGCCAAATGTCATCAAATCAACGAAGTCTAAAGAGTTTAGAAAGGTAAATCCTTCCTCAGGCGTTTGAATGCCTACGCTTAAGACACGGCAAGCAATTATTTTTTTGTTTAAATCAAGGATTTTTTGCCTGAATTCGGCTCTTTGCGCCTTTAAAAAAGAAGAAGTGTCCATCATATACGCAAAACTGTTTAATGGAATCATATAAAAATCAAACAAATCAAAATCCAAGTTATCCTTAAGCAAATCCGTTGTACGGTAAGGAAAAGCCGTTATAATCCCTGATAAAGAATCCGAATCATTGATTTCAGTCAAAATTTTGGAAGTCAGATTCCACTTGTATGCATCGGTTATGAATTCATCGACAAGCATGACTGGAGTGTCGTAGCCGGAAAAGAGTTCAATATCCTCCTGCCAGTCCGCTTCGCATGCAACCTCATAATTCGGGGCAAGATAATCGACTTCGGATTTGCCGATGGTTGCAATGACTTTCATCTCACAGCCATTGTCACAGGCCAAATCAAAAGCCTTTAGGATATTCTTATCATTGACTAAGTTAATGGCCCCAACACCTTCATCATAAGCTGCCAAGATAACTTCAGCCATTTTATCTGGCTTTGAATATAAATCCAAATAGTACAATCTTGATCTGTGACCATAATAAGATTCGGCCATGAACGGACCGTAACCTAAAATAGTCTCAGGAATTGTCTTTTGCTTAAATTCTAAATTATTCTGAAAAATTTTATCGCCTTTAGATTTATTCTTTTTCAACGACAACAGCAGTGCCGTAGACCAAAATCTCCTGCATTACGTTAGAGATTTCATTTGAATCGAATCTGATTGCAACGATACCATTGGCACCCAATTCTTTTGCATGTTCAATTGCTCTTTGCAAGGATTCATCTCTTGACTCTTCCATCATTGTAACGTATTGCCTAATTTCTCCACCGAAAAGGGATTTGACTCCAGCTCCGATTTGTCCGCCGGCACCTCTGCTTCTTACGGTTAAGCCATATATAAATCCTTTAGTTTCAACAATCTTATATCCTGGAATATCATTTGCAGTTGATATTGGAAATTCTTCTACTGATACCATAATTTTCACCATTTTTTGTTGTTACAATTATAATTTTAAATACAAGGAAATATATATATTTAATTAATATTTATGATAATATTTTAAAAATTATTTAATATGGTGAAATAATGAAGGTACTTGTTGCAGACGCAATAAATGAGAAAGGAATAGAAAATTTAAAGGAAGTTGCTGAAGTTATAGTTGATACCAGCATCACTCCTGAAGAATTAGTTAATACAATCCATGAATATGATGGAATTATTGTAAGAAGTAGGACTAAAGTTACAAAAGAAGTTATTGATAAAGCAGATAATTTAAAAATAATTGCAAGAGCCGGTGTCGGAGTGGACAACATAGATTTGGATGCTGCTACCCAGAAAGGTATTATGGTAGTCAATTCACCGGAATCAACTTCAATTACTGTAGCTGAACATACCATGGGCCTGTTACTCAGCATGGCACGTAAATTATCAATTGCTGACAAATCAGTAAAAGAAGGCAAATGGGAAAAGAAAAAATTCATGGGAGTTGAACTCAGAAACAAAACTCTCGGTGTAATTGGGATGGGAAGAATCGGTTCCCAAGTAGTCAACAGATGTAAGGCATTTGAAATGGATGCTGTTGCATATGATCCATACTTGCCTGAAGAAGTGGCAAAGCAGATGGGCGTTGAATTAACCGATTTGGAAACCGTCCTTAAAAAAGCTGATTTCATTACAATACACGTGCCGTTAACTCCAGAAACCAAACATTTAATTTCACACAAAGAGTTTGAAATAATGAAAGACGAAGCATTCATTACAAACTGTGCACGTGGCGGAATCATTGATGAAGAGGCATTATATGATGCGTTGAAAAATGATAAAATAGGTGGAGCAGCTTTAGACGTATATGAAGATGAACCTCCTGCAGAAGATTCCAAATTATTTGAACTGGACAACATTGTATTGACTCCACACATTGCTGCTTCAACAAAAGAAGCTCAAAGAGATGCTGCTATCATTGTAGCTGATGAGATTATTGATTTATTCACAGGCGGAACTCCAAACAATGTCTTGAACATGCCAAGAATTGACAAAAACACTTATCAGGAATTAACCCAATACTTTGAAATCTGTGAAAAATTAGGAAGTTTTATTTCACAGGCAGTTAACGGTAAAATTAAAGACTTGGAAATCGTTTACAGCGGAGAACTTGCAGAAATCGACAATTTAGAGATTTTAACAAGAACAGTTATTCAGGGCGTTGTAAATCCATTCTTAAGCTCACCAGTAAATGCTGTTAATGCAGCACTTGTGGCTAAAGACCGTGGAATTAACATAATTGAAGCCAGAAAAACCAATTCAAAAGGTTATGATTCATTAATTAGAGTAAAAGCTAAAACCAGTGATGATGAATTCTCTGCTGAAGGAACTAATTTACACGAAGCAAGAATCTTGAAAGTTAACGATTACTGGGTTGATGTAATACCAAAAGGACACATGTTCATTGCAAAATATGAAGATATTCCTGGAAGCATCGGTGCAATCGGAACAAAATTAGGTGAACATGGAGTAAATATTGGAATTATGCAAGTTGGAAGAGATGAAGCTGGCGGAAGAGCCATCATGATTTTAACCCTTGACAAAGAAATTCCAACCGAAGTAATTAAAGAAATCCAATCCCTCGACAATGTCTACGAAGCCATTGGATTGGAATTATAAAAAACAATTTCACCATATTGTTTTTTATTTTTATTTTTTTATCAACCATCAAAATTTTAAAAAAAAGCTATTTTTTGTGAATCTTTTTGATATTTCCATTCTCATCGAATTCTATTTTAACAGAATCATTACTGGAAATTATAATTGGCTTTAAAGAATTATTGGAAATTATCTTAATGTTATTTCTTGGCATATTGCGCTTTTCATATTCCTCATATGCGGTGTTTGGAGTATCATCAAAGTTTGCATCTTCATCAAAGAACCCCGGCTTTATAACTTCACCTTCCTTTAAGACATCACTTTCATCAAAGAAATCATCAATGTCATCATCAAACATGTCACTGTAATCGCCTACAGTGTATTTGCAGGGATTTCCATATTTGTCATAAGCCTTAAAAGTGTCATATCCATATGGCAGGCACACAATCATGTGAAAAAGGCCATGTTTTGAAAAGGTTTTTAAATCAGCACCGGAAGGCTGAGCGCTTGGACCCGGATGTGAGTGAACAGAGCCCCAATACTTCAATGTCGGAGGCAGAAGTTCCGTGTGAACAACAGCACCCCTAGAGCCGGTTTCACCAGGAATAAAAATAAGAGCCAACAAATAAAGCTTTTTATCTATGATTTCACCGTCAAAAAATGCCAAAAACTCATTTGGATAGGATTTTTTGGAATAATAGATTACTGCATCAAGAACTTCCTGATCAACGCAAACCTCATCGTATTCCACATCATCACTGCTGAAAATCTTTGATAAAAAACTCATGATTTAACCTTTAAAACAACTCATTGAAAAAACCTTTGGAAAAAATAGGGAGGTCATAATCAACATGAATAAAAGTCCTATAAGAAATCTGTTCCTTTGATTCCTTCTTATTGAAACCGACAACTTCCTTATTCTTTCTATAAACGCCGATTCCTCTTTTTTTCCATGTGTCAACATCATTTAAATTAATGCCGTTATCAAACAGCAGTTCATGAATGTCAGACAGATTCAGTCCGTTAATTCTTTCATTTGCTTCACTTGAAGAATATTTTGATTTCAGAAAATGAATTCCATATCCGTTGACGCAGTTTCTCCATGCCTCATCCTGTCTCCATTTAAAATAATCGTAAATGTCTGAATCATTGATTGGAATTATTCTTGAATCAAAGGCAACAGGCTTTTGAAATTCCCCATCATAATTTAAAGTGAATGAAGAAGAAGCAAAGCTGGCCATTACAGAGTTTATCTTTTCAAACCGGCCGTTGAATGGAACCTTATCCAAAAGAATACTGATTTCATCCGAAAAGGTATAAATGAAAATAGGTGAAAACTCTTCAAACAAATCCTTAGAGACTTTCACCATCACATCACAGAAACTGTCATCATAGGGCTTTTCAAATTCCATTTTTTTAGCGAATGAATGAAAACTTCTGCCATCCAATCGAATAATGATTTTAGAATTGACAGGAACTCTCAAATCAGAATAAACTTCATATTCTTTCATCATAAACCAACTGAAATTGTCTCATTAAAGCTTTTAAGTAATTTGATTGCTGAAATTGCAGCCAGCATACTAGTCTTCGGATTTGCAGCACAAGGATGATTCATTGTGGTTGTTTTAAACTCACCGAAGTCACCCCTTGCGGTGATTTCATGGACATTGCGGTCAACATTTGGATCGACAATGATTTTAACGTCAATATCCCTGTTGCATGCCAAACTGATTGTAGCGGCAACATTAATGTTTAAAGGAAATTCTTTAACCGCTTCAGATGCCTTTCCTTCAAACAGGACTTCCTCACAATCAATTTCCTTACCCAATGATCTGGGGGACTTGCGTGTAGTCAATGTAATTTCTTTTAATCCAAAATCGGCAACTGCCTTGATTCCATCCAAGCCCACAATAGCACCGGACGGCAAATGTATATGAGCATTATTCTTTTTAGCCAATTTGGACGCTTTAACATAGAACTCCTTATCCATAAAAGCACCAATACTCATAATAATCATGTCTATTCCTTTTTCCAATATTGTCGGTGCCAAAAGCTTAACGGAATCCGGTGAAGCGCATTCTAAAACCAGGTCAACGTCATCCAGCATATCCTCAAAGTTGAGTACGGCCACGCCACCTGCGAATGAAGCCAGATTTTCAGCACGCTCAATATCCTTGTCAAAGAAGTATTTAATTTCAATTTCATTATCATCGGGAACTATTCTGCTTGCAATAATGTTAGCAATAGCTCCGCATCCTATAATTCCTACTTTCATTAGAATCACTTAAAATAAGAATAAATAAAAAAAATAGTTGAAAGATTAAAAATTATATCTTTCATTCGAAATTAGGTTTATTTTCAAATTGTGGTTGAGTTTCAGGTTTTGGAGGTTGTTGTGGATTGTGACGTGGAGCAACAGGTTCAGGCATTGGTGGTTCTGAATTAACTTTTTTAATGTCTCTTGGGTTAATTAACATGATATCTCCAATAGCTTGAACTTTATCGAA
>JAFZMD010000031.1 GCA_017553445.1 Methanobrevibacter sp.
AACTAGAGAATAAAACTGCACCACCATATTTTGCTTGGTTGCTAGTAAAATTACAATTTGTTACACTACCAGAACCCATCCAGATAGCACCACCCTCACTATTAGAGCCAGTTGCTTTGTTACCAGTAAAATTACAATTTGTTACAGTACCCTCCTCATAGAAGTAAACTGCACCACCCCTTCTAGTTGCAAAGTTATTAGTAAAATTACAATTTGTTACACTACCAGAACTAGAGAAGTAAACTGCACCACCACTACCGGAAGTTGCGTTTGTAAAGGTAATGTTGTTTAACACCACATTACCTGAATTAACATTGAATATACTTGCTTTTTGCAGTGCGTTAATAGTATAACCATTACCGTTGATTGTAAGGGGTCGATTAATCACAACTCCATTTACAAATTCAGAATCATACTCCGAATCAAAATAATAATCATTGCTTAAATTTATTACAGAATTATTATTTCCATTGATTGTATGATTCAATGCCCAGAATGTATATTCTGGTATGATTGTTATTGTTCTGTTGATTGGTTTGAATTCAGCATATTCAGTATCAAAAATAGCATAATAAGAACCGACAGGCAAATCTGGAATCCATCCTTCACCACTTAAACAACTATAATCACCGACCCAACTATCATTATCTTTAAAGTACACACTTAAGGAGATATTTCCATTAGTTACCGGAATGCTGCTGTTTGTTTTTAGGTCGAATGTTAATTTCTCAGTAGACCCATAAAATGTTGTAAAATTATCCACATTCAATGTAGGTGGAAAAATAACTGTATTAACATTTTCACCAGAATTTCTTTTAAAAATACAGGTATCTGCAATACTATACCAGCTATTGCTAAAAATAGCCCCTCCACTTGATGCAGAATTATCAGCAAAATTACAATTTGTTACACTACCAGAAGACATCCAGATAGCACCACCATTACTGGAAGCCATGTTGTTAGTAAAATTACAACTTGTCACAGTACCCTCACCGTCAAAGTCAATAGCACCACCATACTTAGCAGAGTTGTTAGTAAAATTACAATTTGTTACAGTACCATCATGAGTAAACTTGATTGCACCACCATCATATTCAGCATGGTTATTAGTAAAATTACAATTTGTTACCCTACCGGAACTCATGTAGATTGCACCACCACCACTATCTAATCCAGTTGCTTTGTTGTTAGTAAAATTACAATTTGTCACTTCACCATAACCCCAGAAGCAAACTGCACCACCCCCATAAGCATTGTTGTTAGTAAAATTACAATTTTCAACAGTACCACTCTGACCAAAGGAAATTGCACCACCATAACCATAATCGACAGATGCTTTGTTACCAGTAAAATTACAACTTGTCACAGTACCCTCACCGTCAAAGTCAATAGCACCACCATATGTTCCTTTGTTATTAATAAAATTACAATTTTCAACAGTACCTGAACTACTAAAGTAAATTGCTCCTCCAAAACCATTATAGTTAGCATTTTTAATGGTTAGATTTTTAATTGTTACATCCGATGCTCTTACATTGAATGCTCGAATATTTGATCCGGCCATGTCGATAACTGCACCATTACCGTCAATAGTACATGATTTACCTATCCCAATTTGACTTCCAGAACCGGCATATATATAAGTATCTTTAGTTAATTTCACATAATCTCCAGAAGATAGGGCCGTTCTGATCTCTGTTTGAAGGTTAGCGAAAGTGCCTGTACCCTCTCTTAAAACATTTCCACTTTCATCATTATCCGCAGATAATAGACTATTCTCATTATTTTCTATAACATTAGTGTCATTAGATTCGCCAGACATGTCTGGGCTGTAATCCAATGCAAGATTTTCATTAACCGTACTGGCTGATTCATCAATAGATAATATGTCTGTTTCATTGCTTTCAGCAGCACTTGCTGATGAAACAAAAACAAGTAAAATCAGTGATATTGATAAAATAACCAATGAATATTTTTTTAATTTCATAATATATTTTTCTCCCATTCTAAATAATATTCTAATAAAAATGTTTCATATTATACAAACAATCTTGAAATGTGCTATCTCTTGAATAAAACATTTATATGATTAAGAATTTATCACCAAATATATTTATAAGTACTGATTTGTTTTTTCACTGTATATGTGCATGCATTTATTAGCGGATTTGTGGATGAGTTCATGACTGATTAATTGTAGGTATCATTATTGTATGGCTTATAAATAATTAATTACACATGCATTTAATTATAAATACAAAAGAAGATTCATAATATACTATTAACAAATGAGATGTAAAAATTATATCAATAATATTTTTGAAAAAAAATTCATTAAATTATAACAATTATAAATCCAATATTCATTCATTTAATTATTTTTTTAGCAATATAATCTTCATATTATGTATTTTAAAATTTAATAGAATACTTGCCTTATAAAGATATTTTACAATAAATTAGTCAAAATTATTATTTAGAAATTTTATGAAATGGGTACTGACCATTAAGACATTACATCGTAGAGAGGCCCCTGCCCATATTTGGACATGTCTTCCATTGCGTTTTCAAAACTGAGACCTACTTTTAACATACTTGAAAGCTGTCTTAAAAAATCCGGTGCCAATTGCTCAATTTTAGTTCTATTCTGTCCCTGTTTAACTGAAACATATGTATATATAGCTGGAAAATTAAAAATGGTGCAAATAATAATGATGACGGTAAATTCAGCATGAAAGAAATACTTACTAGAATAATTTCAGTAACTACTAAAAAAATTACCGTCCAGGCTAAAAACTCTGATGGAGGAGTAA
Organism: Methanobrevibacter sp.; assembly: GCA_017553445.1. GTDB lineage: Archaea > Methanobacteriota > Methanobacteria > Methanobacteriales > Methanobacteriaceae > Methanocatella. The sequence goes on from JAFZMD010000031.1 coordinate 2,814, forward strand.
AAATCGAACCGGAAAGTAAAAATTCCTCAAATTTAGATAAATATTTATCTGGAATTTTATTTTCTATAAAATTTGATATAATAAAAACACTTTTGAATTTCATAGATTTATTATTGGTTTCATACTATATAAAACCCCAGCTATGAGTTAAAACAAATTTATGAAGTTTTTAAAGTATTTCCTTGAAGAAAGAATTTTTAGTTAAAAAAAGTTCTAATTTAATGTCTTATTGCAGAGTTAAACTCCACAATATTCTTGTTAGACATTAAATTTGTTTCATCTCTTGGAAGTTTACATGAAAGCAAACCTCTATGTAGAATTTTTATGATAAATATTATATAAACTTAATCATTATTTTGAAAGGGCAAATGAATAGTGGGCATCTCAGGGGAAAAGACCCCAACGAAAACAAAAAAATTGCTCTCAAAGACCATCATTGATAATTTAGAGTATATTCAAATGCCAAAAGGAAGTGAAAATTTGAGTTATTATCTCCAACAACCATTGAAAGCATAAGTAGCTTTAATTATTGAAAAAATATTAAAACTATATGATCCAATAATGAAGACCATTAACTCCACCATTTTCACCCCCAAGAGATGAAATAAGGGAACACCATAACAACAACAAGAAAAAACTGTTATAATTAGCAAATAAATACCAGTTAAAAATGATTAACTTCATATTTATCCACCCCCTACATCATTATTTGAGGTCTTTTAACTAAATGTATTATTATCCAATATACAATTTAAAGCTTGTTGATGCCACTGCAAAAAATTGTCCTGAAAAAAACATCACATATAAAGTTTATGGAAAAAATAAAAGGTTAAATATGAAAACATGAAAAGTTTGAGAATTTTTAAAAATTACTACAAAATTATTTTAAGCAATATTTTAATGGTATTTTGCAATATTCCAACCACCATAGCTTAATGTTATAATATATTTGCATTCATTTATAATATTTAATTAGAACTGGGAACTACAGAGAGTTAAAAAAAGAGATTGGTAATAGAAATAATTTACAAGAAAAAATAGCTGAAAAAATACTAATGAAAACCACTAAAAAAATTATGATAACTAAGAAATATCAGCCATTCTCATTTTTTAGAGTATTTCATTCTAACAACGTTAAAAGCAATTACGATTATCAGAAGAGTAACTCTCCAATACCACGCTATTGGAGCAAAAAGCAGACAGTAAAGAAGAATCACCCCAACAATACCATGCGTGAGAAGATTTTTCCAATCAGTCAAATATATTTTTAAAACATCGAAAATTTTCATTTTAACACCATCAACTCAAAAATTAATATTAACTATTAGCTTGAAAATATTTAAACCTATAACATAGCCTCCAAATCACCGATTATTCTTGCCTTATTTTCAACAGCTACCGTATCTTCCAGGCGAACTCCAAACTCCCCTTCAAGATATATTCCCGGCTCCACCGTTATTACCATACCCTTTTCAATTACAGTATCGTCCTTAAGAGAAAATCCTGGAGTTTCATGGATATCAAGACCCAAACTATGGCCAGTTGAGTGAATGAATTTATCCCCATAGCCATATTCAGTTATAATGTCTCTTGATACCTTGTCGATTTCACAGCATTTAAGCCCAGGCCTTATCGCTTTTATGGCCTTGTCATGAGCTTCCCTAACGATGTCAAATATTTCATGTTCCTTTTCTGTGTAAACTATTGTTCGGGTATTGTCTGAACAATATCCATTATAAATTGCTCCCCAATCAATAAGTATCGGCGTTTCCAACCGTTTATGCTCTGGCACTGCATGAGGAAGGCTGGTATTGGATCCGCTTACAAGAATCGTGTCGAATGATTCCCTTGATGCTCCGTTTTCAATCATCAGTCTGACCAGGTCAAATGCCAGAACATCTTCACTTTCTTTTCTGGAGGTTACGTCCAATTGCCTGAAAGCGGTCTGTGCAATTTCTGTTGCCTTTTCGATGTTTTCTATCTCTGATGATGATTTTATCATCCTTTCCTTTTCAATGTAGGTTTTGGATTCGATTTTAAAATCATCTCTTAACTTCTCATAGGTGCTGTAGACCAGACTGGGCTCGATTGCAAGATTTTTAACGCCCTCATTTTTTAAATCTTCAATCATGACGTCAAATTTTTCATATTTTTTTACCTCGATTGAAGAATCCCTTTTTGCAATTTCCATATCCATTTCCGATGCATAGACTATTGGATTTTCCTTTATGATGCAGAATGCAAAGCTTGTCGGTTTGTAATTTGAAATGTATTTGATATTTGTAAACTGTGTGAGCAGATAAGCCTGATTATCATCTTCTTTTAACTTATTCAAAATATTTTTAATATGCATAATTAATTATTTGGAAAAAACTTTTATATATATGAATTAGATATTTAAACACTATGTTTAAAATTACAACAAATGAATTAAGAGATTTGATTATTGCATTCATCTTTATTTCCCTGAGCTTTTCAATCCTATATTCTGGCAGAAATGTTGCTTTACTTGGAAGCATTTTCCCTGTAGTGCTGATTGGATTGGGTTTAGGTTTCGTATTACACGAATTAGGTCATAAATTTGCTTCAATGCATTATGGATACTGGGCCGAATTTAAATTATGGCCTGCAGGACTGATTTTAGCATTGGTATCCTCATTTTTCGGCTTTGTATTTGCAGCACCCGGTGCGGTTTATACCTATGCAGGAAACCAGTTGGATGAAAAAACAAACGGAATAATCTCAATTGCAGGACCTGTCGTCAATATTGTCCTTGCATTAGTGTTTTTACTTATAGGCGTGGCCATCTATGCGCCTGCACATTATGATGCTGCAATGCAATTCGTATTTATCGTATGCTGTCTTGGATTTACCACAAACAGCTACCTTGCCGTTTTCAATCTAATACCAATCTGGAATTTGGACGGATCCAAAGTATTGAGATGGAACATCTTAGTATGGATTGTCACTATTGCCGTTGCAGGATTCATGACTTATCTGTCCATGACAATAGGCACTGAAAACATAATCAGAATGATAATGGGGTTATAATGACATCAAAAGAAATCAAATATTTTAAGGGAACCCACAGAATCATACCTCCAAGCGAAACCATTGAAAACAATGAGGACAAATGCAAGATTGCAGGCATTACCAGAATTACCGAAATCACACATCTGGATAGGATTGGACTTCCGGTTTTTTCAGCAATCAGACCAACCTCACAGGAAGGTTCAATAAGCATCTATGGAGGCAAGGGAATTACAACAGAACATGCCAAGGCATCCGCAATGATGGAGGGCTTTGAGAGATATTCCGCTGAAAAGCAGGATGAAAATACGCTTACTGGAACAGCATCTGAGATTTCCAGTAAAGGCAATGCCATCGATATTGAATCCCTTAACCTGCCTAAAGACTTTAAAAAGGAAAATATTGATAGCATAAATCTTGAATGGAATCTTTGCCACGATTTAATTAGTAAAGATGACTATTACGTCCCATCAAATGCAATCTATCATCCATATGTTTTGGAGGACAATTCATGCCAGAATCTCTTTAAATCAAATACCAACGGTCTTGCTTCAGGAAACAGCCTTGAAGAGGCAATTTTACATGGAATCTTTGAAGTCATTGAAAGGGATGCATGGAGCATTTTTGAGCTTACCCATAAAAATTCCAGACAAATCGATTTAAAAAGCATTGAAAGCGATGTCATAAATGATGCCCTTTTAAAATTCAGCGAAAATGAAATCAACATTAAGTTAATGGATCTGACAGCAGACATCAGGGTTCCCACAATAGCTGCATCAGCAGACGACACATTACTTAAGGATGCCGGGCTTTTGACATTGGGCATAGGAACGCACCTTGATCCGGAAGTTGCAGTATTAAGGGCATTGACTGAAGTGGCTCAAAGCAGGGCAACGCAAATTCATGGAGCCCGTGAAGATACCGTTAGAGCAGATTTTGCAAGAACTGCCGGCTATGAACGCATGAAACGCATCAATAAACATTACTTTGAAGATGAAGAAAATAAAATCGCTTTAGGAGACATTGAAAACAGGAGTACCGATTCCATAACGAAAGACATCGACATTGTTCTGGATGAACTTAAAAGAAATGAAATAGAGCATGTCCTCTACTACGATTTGACACGTCCGGAACTTGATGTAAGCGTTGTAAGAGTTATTATACCTACAATGGAAGTGTATTCAATTGATCCGAGCCGTGCAGGATACAGATTTTTAAGAGTTTGATTTTATGGTTAAGGTTATAATTTATACTGGCCTCTCACTTCCCTTTGATGAGGCAAGACAGATTCTTGATTCACACGATGACGTTGAGGTAATCTATAAAAGGCCAATCAAAAGAGGGGATTTGGGTCATGACATTAAGGAAAACCCAGACATCATCGGCATAATCGACGGAGTATTTCACCAGAATTCCTCCGTAGGCCACAAGGAGATTTTAAACGTTATCAATAAGGGAGTTACAGTTGTCGGCTCATCAAGCATGGGTGCTTTAAGGGCATCGGAGCTTGACACATTGGGAATGACCGGTATCGGATACGTATATGAACAGTATGCCACAGGAAATGTTGCATCTGACGATGATGTGGCAGTGATGCTTGACAGCGAAACACTAGAAGCACTATCAGAACCCCTAATCAATATGGATTATGTCTTTACAAATGCAGCAAGCGAAAATATCATAACGCAGGATGAAAAGGACGAACTGATTCGGATTGCAAAATCCACCTTTTATCCAAAAAGAAACTATTCGCAAACATTAAACGAATCCGATTTGGATGATGATAAAAAAAGCGAACTCATCAATTTCATCAGAACATCACCGGACATAAAAAAGGAAGATGCAAAGGAACTGATAAATTATATTGCGGATATGGTTAAATGAAGTTGGAAGAAAAGATTAAAATTGTTGAAGACATTTTAAAGGACAAAAAAGTTGCTGTAGGATTTTCCGGAGGTGCTGACAGTACATTAATAGCTTATCTTGCATCAAAGGTAAGCAGTGACGTTTTAGCGATAACCATCGACAATCATCTATTTCCAGATGCTTTTATCAAACATGTGAAGGATATGGCCCGAAGATTCAACATAAAACACCACATCATTGATTTGAATTTTTATGACGATGAGGAATTTCTAAAAAACCTTCCAAGCAGGTGCCATTCCTGCAGAAATTTAATGTATGAAAAAATTAAGAGTTATGCGCTTTCAAAGGATTTTGATTTCATTTGCGACGGCAATAACATCAGCGATCTGGTTATCGACCGGCCAGGGATTTTAATCACATACAAAATGAATTTCAACACCCCTCTGATTGAGGCGAAATTAACTTCAAAAGAAATTCATGAATATCTAAACAGAAACAATATCCCATATTCAAGGTCAACCACATGCCTTGCAACGAGAATCCCAACCAATACCGAAGTCACTAAAGAGAAAGTTGAAAAAATCAGGAAAAGTGAAAATGTTCTCTCAAAAGTAAGCGGTCGTGAACTGGTAAAGGTTAGGGATTTTAATGAGCTTAGTGTATGTGAGGTAGATGATTTTTCTAAAATTATTGATGAGAATTCATTTAATGAAATCGATGAACAATTAAAATCAATAGGATATAAAAAAGTTTGTCTAAATTTATCACCACTTGATGATGATGAGGACATTGTGCTGGACTATGAAAATGGACAATTCCAATACCCTCTGCCATTTACAATAAACCTTGAAAACACAAAACATGAACTTACAAAAAAAATTCTATCTGAAAATTCAGAAAAGATAGAACTGGAAAAAATAGTCATAAACAGAAATGGCCTGATTGAAGGACATGACTTTAAAGATTATGATGAGGCATTGTTTGAGTTTATGGACACGCTGCCTCAAATAAGAAGAAACGTATAACTATCTGTCCTTCATCTCTTTATATTTTTTTAAGACAATATCTGGAGTTTCGATAGTCTTATCGAAAGTCTCATTAAATTCAATTTTTTCATCTTCAACATCAGATGATTTTCTAAGACCATTTAAAGCTAAGGTTTTGCCGTCAATTTTAAATCCGACATCATCAGCTTCAACTTCAATCAGATTAATCTCAATCTCAGACGCCTTTTCCAAAGCATCATCTGCTTTAACGGAATATTTTAATTTTAAAGTTTTATGAGGAGTTAGTTCATTAATAGTCCTTTTAATAACAGATTCAAATAGCTCCAAAAACTTTACAGCAGGAGGCAGCTCATTGGCCCACCAGTATGCAAGAACAGAATTAAGGACAATATGATGTTCAACAAATTCATCTCTCCAGCGGGCTCTGACCCCTACGGAACTGTCATCAACAATCTTTATAACTAAAACTGGACTAACCGCCATCTTATCACAATTATTCGACTAAAGCTTTAATTAAGTCGCTGGCTCTGACAATACCGACCAAATCCCCTTCAACACCAATTACAGGAATTTGTTCAATATTCAATGTTTTCATTTTTTTAGCACAGTCAGAAACTTTTGTTTTTGAATTAGCTACTTCAACATTACCTATAGCGACATCACTTACAACCTTATCGGTGAATTTTAAATGGTTTTTCTCAATGTATAAAACGGAAGTACTGTCCCAGGACCATTTATCTCCTTCAGTACCTACAGTTGAGCTGTGTTCGCTTCTTTCAGAAATAATTTCACTTTCAGCAATGAAATCTGTTTCGGTTAAAATTCCTGACAATTGGGCATCATCATCCAATGCCAAAATGGATTTAAGGCCAAACTGTTTCATTGATTCAAAAGCAACATTTAAAGGAGTTTTCTCCCAAGTGGTAGGAACAGTAGTTATCATATAATCTTCAACAGCATCATCTATTTCAAGTTTGGTCAAAGCCTGAGACACTATATCAAATGAAGTGATGATTCCAACCAATTCACCGTCATCATTAACTACAGGAACTCTTCTAACATCATTTTCAATCATTCTGCTAGCAACAACTTTAACGTCCTCATCAGGACTTGCTACAATAAGATTTCTACTCATCAACATTGCTATTTGTTCTTCATCAGGATTATTGATTAAATCAGAACGAGTAACAACACCAACTAATTTATTATTATCTTCTTTAATAACAGGAAGTACTGCTTTATTTTCTTTTCTCATCAAGTCTAAAACTTTTTCTCTGCTACCTGGAACGGAAACACTAACAACTTTTTTAGACATTACTCTTTTTACTAACATTAAAAACACCTTATGTTCTATTTCACATGAAAAAATTATAATTATTTAATGTACAACTAAAACTGGACATTTAGCAGCGTTAACAACTTTATCGCTGACACTGCCCAAAATAAATCTATCAAAACCAGATTTACCGGAACTGCCAATTACAATCAAATCCACATCCTCTTCAGCGGCCACATCCAATATGACATTTGCAGGAGATCCTTCTTTAATAACAGAGGATATCTTTACACCCTCATTATTCATATCTTCAAATTCTTTAAGATCTTCTTCGCAACGATTTTTTAATATCTGATTTAATTGCTCAACTTCTTCAGTCATGGAAATTCCATTAATAAAGTGATTTTCAGATACGCTTAAAGCAATAATCTCAGCATTACTAACCTTAGCTAAGAATAAAGCATGTAATTGAGCTTTTTTTGCAAATTCAGACCCATCTGTTGGGACTAAAATCCTCTTGTACATATTTACATCTCCAATAATATATGACTCTATATGTTCAATATACTATTAGTATAATTTCTATTGATAGTATATAATATATTTTTTGTTTCTGAACGATTTATTAGGGATAAATAATAATTTTTTGAAAAATGTTTTACGATATTTAACTCAGCGTATTGTCCTATTTCAATAAAAGACTTGTCAAAATTAAACTGACAGGCATTTGTTGTTGCCATTTTTAAAAGTTCACATGGATTCAAATAGCTTTTATACTTAACAGACATTATCTTAAGCGTGAATTCCAATTCCCTAAACATGTTTGGGCTGTTGAGCATTAAATTATCAGTTCCCAGAATTGGATTAAGACCTAAGTTTAACATTTCATTCAATGGAGCGACACCGACATTCAGCGTTGCGTTGGCTCTCGGACAGACAACGACGTTTGCATCTGAATTTTTAATCAAGTCCAAATCATTGTTTTTTGGATTGGTGCAGTGAACCAGCTGATCGAATTTGGAATCAACACCCCGTTCAATTTCAGTCTTGTCAAACCTATCTAAAGACTCAATTTGTGTGGATTCGGATTCTGCAACATGAATGGATGAAATTTTACCTTCCTTTCTGCACTCTTCAACTATTATATGGGCGACTTCATCAGTGATTTCACCAAATCCGCTTGGAGCAATTCCGTCAGCCACCTTTAAAAGCTTTCTTATTTGTGACTTTACCTTTGACAAATCAGGATCATCACCATAAAAGCTGTCGTCACGGCCTAGAATTATTGGAGTTATTGGAATATCCTTTGATGCCTCCCTAAGAAGTTTGACTCCCTTGATGCCCCCTTCCCTATAATCAATGAAATGGGTGGTGCCTGACTCTAGCATGTCCCACATGGAAGACTTCATCGCTTCGATAATTTCTTCATCTTCGGCGGATGCCAAAGCACGATGCTTGACGCCGTTTGGCGGCTTGACCATTTCTCCCAAGGACAGTCCGTAGCCTTCATCCCTTATGATTGAATCGCCGATATGGGTATGGCCATTTAAAAAACTTGGAGCTACAATGGCACCGTCAGCATCAATTATTTTACCTTCATTGGCATCTCTGGAAATGTCTGTGATGATTCCGTCATCAACAGTGATATTTGCCCTGACCGGGTCGAGATTCAATCCCCTTAAAATAATTCCATTAGCTACAGTAAACATTAAAAAAAAGTTTTTAATTGAAAATATTTAAATCTTGTGGGTTCATGAAATTTTGTAAAAATAGATTTATAAAACAACAATGACATACTAATACTTACCATCAAAAAATTAATGAGGATGATTGAAATTAACTCCCAGGAAATCAGATATTTTTACAGAAATATTGTTAAAAGCGGTAACGTATACCGTATCAAATATAACAATAAGGACTATGGAGAGTTTAAAAAATTATCCGATGCATTATATGAAAGGGATGCATTATATTACTGCAATTTTGACTATGATCTGCTTGTAGAGTGTGACCTTGAAAACAAATATGAAAATACCGTGCTGCCACCATTTCCGGAAAAGAGATCAAAGGGAAGAATCAAAGGAATAAAAGTCAACAAAAAGGAAAGGGAAGGGGAAATTCTTTTTGACCACAAGAAAAAAGGGTTTTACATCAAAAAAGGAGAAACCATTTTTGGATATTATGCTTCAATGACGGAAGCATATTATTACAAGAAGATACTGATGGAAAACAACTGGAATGAAAACGCACTCAAAAAGAACATTACGCTAAGAATTGAAATGAACTTAAAACTAGACTTATCCAAAGAATATGAGGTTAAGCTCAATTTTTGTCCTAACTGCAGAAGCAAATTAAAGATTAACCAGGAAGAATGCCCTTCATGCGGTATTAACATTAAGGAATACCTGTCTTCCAATTAAAAAAAGAGAATTAATGAAGAATGATTATTCTTCACCAACATACCTATTTAATGATTTGACATTGATTTTATTGTTTTGAACAGCTTCAATAGCATTGAGCGCTGCCCTTGCACCAGATAATGTGGTGACATAAGGAATGCCCAATTCAATAGCCAAACGTCTGATGATATAGCCGTCTTTAGCTGACTGTTTACCTTCTGAAGTGTTGATAATCAAATCGATTTCCTTATCCAGAATTGCATCCCTGATGTTAGGGGAGCCCTGTGATACCTTTTTGATTTTTTGAACAGTATCAAGGCCTGTCGCATCCCCGGTTCCAGGAGTTGCAACAAGTTCAAATCCTAAATTGGCTGCCTTTTCTGCAATAGGTCTGATTTTTTTCTTGTCATCCTCTTTTACGCTTATGAATATTTTACCTGATTTAGGCAAGTCCATTCCTGCTGAAAGCTGTGATTTGTAAAATGCCATGCCGAAGGTTTCGTCTATACCTATACTTTCACCGGTGGATTTCATTTCAGGACCTAAGATGGTATCTGATTCAGGCAATTTCAAGAATGGGAATACTGATTCCTTTACGGCAACATGGTCGATTTTGATTTCTTTTGTCAAACCGAAGTCCTTGAGTTTAGCACCATCCATAATCCATGTGGCCACTTTAGCCAAAGGCACTCCAATGGCTTTACTTACAAACGGAACGGTTCTACTTGCACGAGGGTTTGCCTCGATGATATAAACCATTTCCTCATCAAGCTTTACTGCATACTGAATATTCATCAGACCTTTAACGTCCAATTCCAATGCAAGTTTGGTTGAATTTTCACGGATGGTATTCAAAATGTGTTCCGGGACGGTTTGCGGCGGAATCACACATGCGGAGTCTCCTGAGTGAACTCCTGCCTCTTCAATATGTTCCATGATTCCTGCAATGAAGACGTCTTCACCGTCACACAGGATATCAACGTCCAGTTCGATTGCATCTTCAAGGAACTTGTCGACAAGAATAGGATGCTCCGGAGATACCTTTACGGCCTCTTTCATATATTCTTCAAGCTCGTTATTGTCATAAACGATTTCCATAGCCCTTCCGCCGATAACGTATGAAGGACGTACAAGTACAGGGAAGGTGATTTTTTCTGCAATTTCACGAGCCTCTTCAAAGGAGTTTGCAGTTCCATACGGTGCCTGATGAATGTGGAGTTTTTCCAATAGCTCGGCAAAGAGTTCTCTGTCCTCTACCCTGTCAATGCTTTCATATGGAGTTCCCAATATTTTAACTCCCGCATTGGCCAGAGGCACTGCAAGGTTGATTGATGTCTGACCACCGAACTGTACGATTACACCGTCAGGTTTTTCCTGCTCTATTACACCCATAACGTCTTCAAATGTAATCGGTTCGAAGAATAGCTTATCTGAAATGTCATAATCAGTACTTACAGTTTCGGGGTTGTTATTGATAAGAATGGTTTCGATTCCATCATCCTTTAAAGCAAGTGATGAATGTACACAGCAGTAATCGAATTCAATTCCCTGACCTATTCTGATTGGGCCCGCACCTAAAATGACCACCTTTTTCTTGGTGGTTGAGGTAAGTTCATTGCCCGCATCATAGCTGCTGTAGTAGTATGGAGTTTTAGCTTCAAATTCTGCAGCACAGGTATCTACCATCTTGTATGACTGTCTGATATTGTATCTTGAAAGCAGGTTTCTGACATATTCTTCAGTCTGGCCGGACAAATCTGCCAGTCTTTTATTTGAAAAACCAAGCTGTTTTGCTTTTCTTAAATAATCTTCATCATTTAACTTATCGGCATCAACGTCATTTTCAAAGTTTACGATATTTCTGATTTTGTATAGGAAGAAGTTGTCAATGTTTGTAAGTTCCCTGATTTTGTCGATGCCCATGCCGTCCTTGATTGCTGAATAGATTTGGAAATAAATTAAGTCTGTTGGATTTGCCAAATCGTCTTCTGTGTATTCAACATATTCAAATCCGTCAAAGCCCATATCAAGTGATCTTAGCGCTTTCTGGAATGCTTCTTCAAAGGTTCTTCCGATAGCCATTACTTCTCCTGTTGCCTTCATCTGAACTCCGACTTGACGTCCGATTCCCTTGAACTTGTCAAACGGCCATCTTGGGATTTTAATTACAACATAGTCAATGGCAGGTTCGAATGAAGCAGGAGTCTCTTTGGTGATGTCGTTTCTGATTTCATCCAAAGTCATTCCCAAAGCTATTTTTGAAGAGATTTTAGCGATTGGATAACCTGTAGCCTTTGATGCAAGCGCACTGCTTCTTGATACACGAGGGTTTACTTCAATTACCTTATATTCATCAGTTTCTGGATTCAATGCGAACTGAATATTACATCCTCCTCGAATGCCCAATGCCCTTATGATTTTGATTGAAGCGTCACGCATTTTCTGGATAGTTTCATCACATAAACATTGGATTGGAGCAACAACTACACTGTCTCCTGTGTGAATACCCATAGGATCGATGTTTTCCATTGTACAGACAATGATACAGGTATCTTCCTTATCCCTCATTACCTCAAACTCTATCTCTTTCCATCCGAGAACAGATTCGTCAATGAGAACCTGATTGATGAAACTCATGTCCAATCCGTGGTTAGCGATTTCAATGAGTTCCTCTTCATCATGAGCGATTCCTCCACCGGTTCCGCCTAAGGTGAATGCCGGCCTGACAATTACAGGATAGCCGATATCTTCCACTGCCTTAAGTGCAGCGTCAACGCTTTCAACGGCCTGACATTTTGGAATTTCCTCTCCAATCTCTTCCATGAGGTTTGCAAAGAGATCACGGTCTTCCACATCTTTAATCGTTTGGACATCTGATCCTAAAACTTTAATTCCTTCCAATAATCCTAAATCTCCAAGACCTGTTGCTATATTTAATCCGGTTTGTCCGCCCATGGTTGGTAAAATAGCATCAATTTCTTCTTCTTTTATGATTTTAGCAACAATTTCTGGAGTCAATGGTTCTGTATAAACAGTATCTGCCATGTCAATGTCTGTCTGAATAGTAGCCGGATTACTGTTAACAAGTACTGTTTCTATTCCCTCTTCCCTTAGTGATTTACATGCTTGTGATCCTGAATAATCGAACTCTGCTGCCTGTCCGATTTGAATAGGTCCAGAACCAATAATTAAAACTTTTTTAATATCTTTATCTACTGGCATATGTAATCCTCTCGTCTTTTAATAATCATCCATCATTTGGTTAAATTCATCAAAAATACTTCTCGTATCGTTTGGACCAGGTCCCGCTTCAGGATGGTATTGTATACAGTGCAGAGGCAATTCCTTGTGAGAAATACCTTCAGGAGTTCCATCATTTAAATTAATCTGCGTCAAGACCAAATCTGTTTCTTTCAATGACTCCTTATCTATAGTAAATCCATGGTTTTGGGAAGTGATGAAAACCTTTCCAGTGGCTAAATCCTTAACCGGCTGGTTTTCTCCCCTGTGTCCAAATTTCATTTTATAAGATTTGGCTCCAAAGGATTTTGCGATTAATTGCTGACCCATACAGATACCAAAAATCGGCAATCTATTTGATAATTTTTTCATGGTTTCAATTGTTTCAGTTACCCTGTCAGGATTGCCCGGTCCTGATGTAATCATCAGTCCATTTGGAGAGTAATCTAAAACGGTTTTATAATCTGTATCATATGGGAATAAAACTACTCCAATATCCCTTTCTAAAAATGAGTTAATAATATTCTTTTTAACACCACAGTCAATTAATGCAACCTTTTTATCTGCATCTTCATTGAATATTTTAATTTCTTTTGTTGAAACCAAAGGAACAACGTCCTTATCTTCAATGCTTGGCTGGGATTTTGCCATTTCAATCAGTTTATCGTCATCGATGTCTTCAGTTGTAATAGCTGCCTTAAGAGAACCTCTTTCACGAATCTTTAAAGTCAAATCTCTTGTGTCAACTCCGCTGATACCTGGAGTTTTGAACTCTTTTAAAAATTCATCCAAAGTTTTTTGAGGTCCGAAATTTGATAATTCACGACAGACCTCACGACAAACCAAACCTTCAACCTGAATCCTGTCAGATTGATACCAGTCTTCACTTACCCCATGATTTCCCTCTAAAGGATAAGTGGACATTAATATTTCTCCTTTAAAAGACGGGTCAGTCAAAGATTCAGTATAACCACCCATACCGGTTGAAAAAACAAGTTCTCCTAATTTGGTAGTTTCATAACCGAATCCTTCTCCTTTAATAACAGTTCCATCTTCCAAAGCTAACTTAGCCATTTTTACCATTAAATCATCATTATATAAAATAAAAAATTACCTATCTGTAATATATATCTTTTCCAATATTATTAAAAGTTTGTTTTTCAAGAAAAATTGTGGTCTTGAAAGAAAAATTAGTATGATTCAAATTAAAAAAAATAGGGAAATGAAAAAATTATTTCCTGATTTTCAAACTGAAATCCAGGCTTCTTGAAGAATGGGTCAGCCCGCCAATGGAGATTATATCCACGCCCAAATCAACGTAATCCAAAATATTGTCTTTATTGATTCCGCCGGATATTTCAATTAAGGAATTTTGACGGATACCCCTTTTTTCAAGCTCATCCAAAACTTCCTTAACTTTCAGGGAGTCCATATTGTCCAGCATCACAATATCCGCCTTGTTTTCAACACACAAAACCGCATCCTCCAGCGTTTCCACTTCAATTTCGATTTTTTTAGAAAAGCTCACATTTTCCTGTGCTTTTTTAAGGGCTTTCAAAGGAGATCCGACAACGGCAATATGGTTATCCTTGATTAAAACCATGTCGTCCAGAGAGAACCTGTGGGTGTCTGCACCTCCAATTTTTAAAGCCAATTTATCGAACTTTCCGATGGCCGGCTGTGTTTTGCGGGTTCCTGCAACTATTACCTTGCCTTCAACGAGCCTTGCATATTCATTGGCTGCGCTGGCCACTCCGCTCATGCGCATCAATAAATTCAGGGCGGTCCTTTCAACCAGGAGAATATCTCTTGCATTACCCTTAAGAGACATCAGCAAATCGCCTTTCCTGATTTCACACCCGTCATTTAAATGAAATACTACGTTAACATGTTTAGATTCGAATAATTCTTTAGCCACATCAATTCCTGCTAAAATACCTTCATCCTTTGAAACAATATATGCGCATACCTCTTCGTTTTTATCAATTACACTGTTTGAGGTTATATCTCCAAAACCTTCATCTTCATCAAGCATATATTCAAGTATTTTATCCACAAAATCACCTAAAAATTTAATATATCATATAGAATATATATTTTAAATACAATATAAAATAAGTGATTCGATTATGGAAATTACATTTTTAGGAACCGCCTCTGCAGTTCATTCATATACAAGAAGCCATTCTTCAATTGCTTTAAAAGCCTTTGGAGAAACCATGTTATTTGACTGTGGAGAAGGAACACAGAGACAGTTAATTTTTGCTAAAATAAGCCCTATGAAAATTTCAAAGATTTTCATCACCCATTACCACGGAGACCATATTCTGGGCATTCCGGGACTTTTGCAGTCAATGAACTTCAGAGGGCGAGAGACTAAATTAACAATTTATGGACCGAGAGGGCTGGAGGATTTGCGCCAGGCCGTATTGAATCTGAGCTTTCCCAATCTGGATTTTCCTAATTTTAATTTTCCGATAGAATGGATTGAAATTGACAGCGGAACAATTATTGAAAACGATGAATATGTAATCAAGGCCCAAAGGGTCAAACATAACACAATAACTTTGGCCTATTCGGTTGAAGAGCTTAAAAAGCCAAGATTTTTACGCCAGAAAGCAATTGATTTGGGCGTTCCTGTAGGGCCTGATTTCGGAAAGCTTCACAATGGCCAAAGCGTTGAGGTTAACGGGAAAATAATAAAGCCAGAGCAGGTTTTAGGGCCACCCAGAAAAGGCAATAAAATCACATATTCCGGCGATACCATGCCCTGTGAAGAGATTATCGGCTTTGCCAGGGATTCAAACATTCTGATATATGAATCCACATATAAGGAAGAGGATAAGGACAAAGCCAACCAGCATGCCCATTCAACTTCAGTGGATGCCGCAAACATTGCGCTTTATTCCAATTCAAAAGAATTGATACTGACCCATTTCAGTACGAGATATACTGAAATTGATGATCTGCTCGAAGAAGCTAGAGAAATTTTTGAAAACACAAAACTTGCTAAAGACTTAATGAAAGTGGAGTTATAATAATGGATATTCCCCAAAACTTAATTGAAACATTGCTTATCATAATAATAACCGTTGTCCTTGCAAAGATAGTGGCAAAAGTAATTGAAGTTGTGTTAAATAAAATCAAATATTTTAAGGACAATACTACAGGAATATATCTTATCAGAGACATCATAGTTTATATTATCTATTTTGTGGCATTGATAGATATCC
>JAFZMD010000032.1 GCA_017553445.1 Methanobrevibacter sp.
ACTCAATTATAAAATCCGGCTTGAATGTCGTAGGATCTATCAGCCGCAATTCCTTTGTCCAAATCTTTTTAGTCCGAGATTTCTTATCCGTAATCTCTAAAAGCACTTCAACATCTTCCTCAGCAATATTTTTAAAAATCTGATCTTCCTGAAATTTAGCCATAATACCATTCACCACCTAAAAAATTAATTGGTATGAAAACTTTGTATTACAGCTCTAAATAGATTAATAATTAATTTAAACCATATAAACTTATATTAAATGAATTTATGAAGATAATATTTATTTATTATGACAAAATTATTGTTTAAAAGCAATTTTACTTCTTTAAAGCAATTTTTTGATTTGGGTAAAATGATGATATTTGATGGTTTAACCATTTTTAAAACTTCACAATTATTGATGCACATGATTTTTTCGTAGTTTATAATTTTTGATAATATTTATATACCATGAATAAAATATGTAATAGTAACCTTTATGGGCGGGTTTTAATTAAATAAAACTGAATTACAAATTATTCTTTAAATAACGTGAGAAGAACTCACAATAGTCAAATAAGAGATTATAGAACTATAATCTGTTATAATTTCATTTTATAGATTATTTTATGTAAGATTAATGAAATACTCTATTTGAGGACTATTTTTCAAAATTAAATAGCTATTCGCTAAATTATAAAAAAATATTTTAAAATAAAAAACGGTTGATATAATGGCAAAGGCAAAATCAAGACGTAGAGTACGTGACACTTGGAAAGAAAAATCATGGTTTACTATTAAAACACCATTAATGTTTGAAGAAAAAGAAATTGGAGAAACTCCAGCTAAAGATGCAGATCTCTTAATCGGAAGAGGCGTAGAAGTTACAATGAGGGAATTAACCGGTGACTTCTCAAAACAATACATTAAACTCAGATTTGAAATCGATAACGTAGCTGGCGATGTTGCATCCACTAAATTTACCGGTCACAAAACCACTACTGATTACGTAAGAAGTATGATTAGAAGAGGAACATCCAGAATCGATGCTTCCACTATCGTAAAAACTAAAGATGACCGCAGAATTAAACTCCATGTATTGGCAGTAACTATCAGAAGAGCAAAATCTTCCCAACAAAAATACATGAGACAAGTAATTATCGATTTACTTAAAGAAACTGCAGCTGAAAGAACTTACGAAGAATTAGTTAAATCTTCTGTAAACGGTAAATTAGCTTCTGAAATTTACCACACAGCTAAAAAAATCTACCCACTTAAAAGAGTGGAAATTATCAAAAGTAAAGTAATCAAATAAGATTACTTTCACAACTTCTTTTTTTAATATTCGGATAACTATTCTTTTAGTTATATTATCAGTTTTTCTAAACATTTTTATACTAATTCCCATAAATATACTATTTAATTTGGTTGTGTAATCATGGATTCGGGAATGATTAATTGGGGTTATGTATTGGCATTATTTATTTTAGGATTCATAACCTATAGGAGACAATCTCTAGATTTATTCGGTTCTCTAGTAATGATAATAATGGGAATAGTAATAATCTTTTCTGCGGGGGCCAATTGGCTATGCCTGTTAGTGATATTTCTTGTCTTATCTTTACTCGCAACAAGGTATTCCAAATCATATAAACGTTCTTTGGGAGAATATGAAGGAAGAAGATCATCCAAAAACGTTATTTCAAATGGTATTGTTGCGTTTATGATGGCGGCGTTTGGGGGCTATTATTTGCCATTTGTCGGAGGTTTTATTGGAGCCATTGCAACGGCAACTGCGGATACTTTGGCTTCTGAAATTGGAATCCTGCAGCAACCTAGATTAATAACTACTTTTCAAAAGGTGGATCCTGGAACAGATGGTGCTGTATCTGTACTTGGAACTGCTGTAGGAATGATTGGTGCATTAATTATCGGTATAGCGGCATTTTTCTTAGGTATAGTTGAGAATCCATTGTCTGCTATTATAGTTTCTGTAATATCCGGTACTGTAGGATGTTTTATGGACAGTTTTTTAGGTGCAACATTTGAAAGAGCGGATATGTTAACAAATGAGCATGTAAATTTAATTGCAACAATCACTGGAGCTATTGTTGGAATATTGCTTATTTAATTGAAGTGTTTGGTTTATGAAAACTTTATTGAAAATTCTTTTTAGAAATCACTGGAAGAAAATATCCCTAATTTTTATATTGGCATTCATTAATGTTCAATCACAATTATATCTCATCGAATTGATTCCCATAATTTTACATCATATTAAGACAGGGAATTATGATGCTACTTTTTTAGTATTAGATAATTTTTATATTGCTATCGCAGTATCTCTGATTTGTATGCTGTTAACCTCATATTTGTCTCTTTCTGTTTCATCGAATTTTACATCTGATTTAAAGCAAAAGATTTTTTCAATATTGATGAACGCAAATAATGTTCAGGAATATTGCAAAAATAGATTTTCCGGATTAATGTCGAGGACTATTCGGGCTATTGATACGCTGCAGTCCTTTGTCATAATTCTTTTAAAAAGGGTTATTTTGTTCATTATGGCTTCTGTATGGGTCATATATTCTTTAATAGATTTGGATATTGTGTATGCGTCTTTATTTGCGGTATTTTTGGTAGTTTTTTGTCTTTTATTCTGGTGGAAGTTAAACCAAATGGTAGATGAGTATTTCCTTGTAAGAAAACATAGTGGTATACTAAATAGTTTATTCAGGGATAAAATCATTGGTCTCAAAACAATCAAAATGTTTTCAAAAGAAGATTCTACAAGTGAGATTTTTGAAGAGGAATTGGATGAGACCTACAATTTAGGGTATAGATTTCGATATAGATTAAGTTATCTCTTGGTTTTTTTAATCGTGTTGCATATTGTACTTATCCTATTCATATTATGGGGGCTTTTCATATTTGATGCGAATAAAACTTTGGCTGTGGAGATTTTTTTGTCTTTGCTTTATATCTTATATTTGGTAAATCATATAAATGCAATAATTCCTTTTGTAAATGGCTATACGATAGCATATACGGCATCCATACGTATTGAACAGACTTTGGCTTTAGAACATGCTCCCAATCCTCCAGCCATGAGGGAAAGTGATTTTGAAGGAATAGAATTTAACAACGTTTCAGTCAGTATTTTTGGTATGGATATTTTATCAGATGTCTCCTTTAAGATTCCTAAAAATTCAAAGAATTTGATTATCGGGCCTGTTGGTGCAGGTAAATCCAGCTTGATTTATTCCTTAACAGGATTTTATGAAAATAACTCTGGAAGTATTTTAATCAATGGGAAAAATATTAAATCTAAAAGTTTTGATGATAAAATTAGCTTAACGTCTAATCATCATTTCATGGTAAAGGGCAATGTTTTTCAAAATATCTCTTTGGGTGATGAGTCAATTACTCGTGAAGATGCAATCCAGGCATGTGATGATGCATTGTTCACAAAAGATTTATCCTTTGAAGTTTATGAACGGGGAAGTAATTTATCCACTGATCTTAAACAAAGATTAGCTATTGCAAGAGCATTGGCTCATGATTATGAAATTTATGTTTTTGACAATTCCTTTTCACAAATTGAGTCAACTTCAAGAAGGATTATTAAAGAAAATATTAAAAAGAGGCTTTCAGGAAAGATTCTCATTTTTATAGACAATACCTTTGATGATTATTCGGATATGGATAATATTCTTGTTATGGAAAATTCCTCTCTTGTCTGTCAGGGAAGCCATGATTTTTTAATTGAAAACTGTGAAACCTATAGAAGGTTAATTAATTGTTCTGGAGGGAAATAGCATTGGTTGAGAGATATTCAACAGTAACTCTATTAAAGGAATATTGGAATCTCCTTTCAGAATTCAAAGGTAAGATTATTCTTGCAGTCATTTTGACATTGCTTTCTGTAGGTCTTTTGGTTTATGCTCCAAAACTATTGGGAAGAGTAGTTAATTCCGTTCTTCACTTTTATCTTGAAAATAAACCGTTTTACATTCATGAATCTTTCGATGAATTGCTTCTAATATCTCTTATTTATATTTTTGGATATTTGCTTAAAATGGCTGTAGTCCAGATAATGGCTAAAGTATGTGAAAAAGCAACCGCCAATCTCAAATACTCATTGAACGAAAAGTTAAATTGTATATCTCCCACCTCTCTCAATCGGGAGGTTTCAGGCAATCTGTTGGCTAGATTAAACAATGACGTTGCAAATATCAGGTCTTTTATAAATAAGGTTGTTACAGTTTTATTATCTGATTTTTTCATGATAATTGCTGTTATCTTAGCAGCAATCTCAATGGATGCTCAGTTAAGTCTGATTTTCATAACTGTCTTGCCGATTTATATTATAATCGTATATGTTGCTCATAAAATAACAATGGATAATTATAAATCCTATCAGGACATATTGGGTCATCAAATGGGGGTCATTGGTGTCTTTTTACCAAACCGGGTCATGATGAATCTATTTAATTCTGTTGGCTTCTTGGATGAATATTTCGAATCACTAACTTCCCAACAAAAAGAGGCTTTTATCAAATCTCGCCTTTATTCTGATATTACCAATCCAATATCCTGGTTTTTAACCTATGTTATTCAAGTGTTATTGTATGTAGTTGCAGGATATATGGTGATTGAAGGAACAATATCTCTTGGAGAGTTTTCCACATTTGTTTTATATCTTCAGTTGTTTAAAAAACCGTTTTTATCCTTAACGAATACATTAAATTCTCTTAGAATTGGATTTTCAAGTCTTAATCGTGTTTTGGAGATTTTTGAACTTCCTAATGATGACAACTCTAATTCAATTGTTTTGGATAGGGATCGGGTTGTCGGCGAAATTGAATTCAGGGATGTTTCCTATAATAATATTTCAAATTTCAATTTTAAAATCCAACATGGGGAGACTATAAACCTTGTCGGTGAAATGAAGGATTGTCTGATTGATTTGCTGCTTTTATTCAATAGGCCCGATAATGGTAAAATCCTTCTTGATGGTGAGGATATTTCTGGCTACAGTTTAAATTCATATAGGTGCATCTTTGGTGTTTCACTGGAAGATGATTGGATTGTGACCGGCAGTATTATTGACAATCTTTCCTATGGCAATGTGGATGCAGAAATGGAAGAAATTGTTGAAACCTGCAAATTCCTTGGAATCCATGAATTGATTGAAAAATCTCCCGATGGATATGATAGTTATTTAGTAGAGGATTACCATAATTTCAGTGACGGCGAAGGAAAGTTAATCTGTGTTGCAAGGGCATTAATTGCAAATCCTAAAATATTAATTTTAAATTATCCTAATTATTTGTCTGTTGAAAAATTAAAAACTATATGTGAAGGCAAAACTGCAATAATTTTAACTCCCGATGAAACATCCATAGATTTCGCCGATAAAACTATTAATTTAGATAATATATAATTTCAATATGCTTTTTTTTGAAGATTAATATTAAATTATATAACTATTGAAAAATAAAATTAATACTGTATATTTTATTTAAGGTGATATGATGAAGGGAATTGTATTAATCATGGATGGTATGGGAGACCGTCCTATTAAGGAACTTAATAATCAAACACCCCTCCAGGCCGCAAACACTCCAAACATGGATAAAATGGCTCGTGAGGGAATTACAGGAATCATGGACTCAATAGCTCCGGGAATCATCCCTGGAAGCGATACAGCACATTTATCTATTTTAGGTTATAATCCATATGAAGTCTATACTGGAAGAGGACCATTTGAAGCAAACGGTGTTGGCGTGGATGTCTTGCCGGGAGACATTGCATTCAGATGCAATTTTTCAACTGCAGATGAGGATTTAACCGTTACAGACAGACGTGCGGGAAGAATCAAAGAAGGAACTAAAGAAATCGTTGAAGTATTAAATACCATGGTTTTGGATGAATATCCTGATATTAAAATTATTTTTAAAGAATCTACCGGTCACAGGGCAGTTCTGGTTTTAAGGGGCGAAGGCTTATCAGATAAGGTAAGTGATGCAGACCCTAAAGTTGAAGGCAATAAGCCTAAGGAAGTTAAAGCTCTAGATGGTTCTGCTGAAGCTGAAAAGACTGCCGACATTTTAAATCAATTGGTTAAAAAATCATATGAAATGGTAAAAGACCATCCTGTTAATGTAAAAAGAATTGAAGAAGGTGAACCTCCAGCAAACATCATCATTCCTCGCGGTGCAGGGGAAGTGCCTGTTGTTGAATCTTTAAACGATAAATATGAAGTCAACTCCGCATGCATTGCAGAAACCGGCCTCATTATGGGAATCGGCAGATTTGCAGGAATGGATATTATAGAAATGGAAGACGTAACTGGCGGAATCGACACCAATCTGGATAATATTCGTGATACAATTTTAGATCAGGTTAAAAACTCAGACCATGACTTTTTCTTAATCAATATCGACGGCGCTGATGAAGCAGGTCACGACGGACAAACTAAAGAGAAAAAAGAATTCATAGAAAAAGTGGATGAAGTCGTAATGAGTGAATTGATAAAGCTTGAAGATGTTTATATTTTCTTGACTGCTGATCATTCAACTCCAATATCAGTTTTAAACCACTCAGGTGATCCAGTGCCTGTACTGATTAGAGGTCCTGAAGTAAGGGTGGATGATGTTGAAGAATTTTCAGAAGTTGCCTGTGCAAAAGGCGGACTTAACAGAATCCGTGGATCTGATGTAATGAACATCATGATGGATTTAATGAACTATGCACATAAATTTGGGGCATAGGTGAGTTAAATGGCAGCAGGAAAACTCTTTGGAACCTCGGGAATCAGAGGAAAAATAGGCTCAGAAGTAACCTGTGAACTTGCATTAAACGTGGGAAAATCCTTGGCAACTTATCTTGGAAATGAAGGTAAGGTTATCATAGGTTTTGATACAAGAACCACTAATGAAATGTTGGACCATGCTATTTGTGCAGGTTTACTTGAAAGCGGAGTGGACGTGGTTAAGATAGGTATGGTTCCAACCCCTTTAGTCGGTTATGCTACAGAAAAGCTTGACGGCGATGCAGGAGTAATGCTTACAGCATCACACAATCCTTCCCAATATAACGGTATCAAACTTTGGAATAAGAACGGAATGGCTTACACATCTGCTCAGGAAGCAGAAATTGAAAATATTTACAATAATAAATTATACAAATCAGTAACCTGGGACAAAGTCGGTTCCCTTTCTTTCAATGAAGAAATCAAAGGCCAATATGTTGATGATTTGGTTGACATGGTTGAAATAAAACAGGGCTTAAAAGTTGTTATCGATTGTGCATCCGGAGCAGGAAGCGAAATATCACCTTTAGTATTTAGAAAAGCAGGATGTCAGGTTACTACCCTTAACTCCCAGCCTGACGGATTTTTCCCCGGAAGAAACCCTGAACCTAATGCTGAAAACCTGCAAAACCTTATGAAAACTGTTGTTGCTGTTGGAGCAGACTTGGGTATTGCTCATGACGGAGATGCTGACCGTATGATAACTGTGGATGAAAACGGTAATATCTCACCATTCGATTCACTTTTAGCTTTAATTTCAAAAGAATTTGAAGGAGATATCGTTACAACTGTTGATGCAGGATTATGCATGGATGAATCTGTAAAAGGGGAAGTTATAAGAACTCCTGTAGGTGACGTTAACGTAGCTGAAGTCATTATTGAAAAAGATGCCGCTTTCGGCGGTGAACCATCCGGAACATGGCTGCATCCTGACTTCTGTATGTGCCCTGATGGAATATTGTCTGGCCTTAGAATGGCCGAATTGGTATCTAAAAAAGGCAAATTATCAGATTTACTTTCAGAAATCCCGTCTTATCCAAATATTCGTGAAAAAATTACATGCTCAAAAGAGGCAAAAATTGAAGTAATGGATAATATGGAGGAGCTATTGAAAGATGCCTTTGATGATATTAAAGACATTAATTCAATAGACGGCGTTAGATTAACATTTGAAGACGACAGTTGGGTTCTGGTAAGGCCTTCCGGTACGGAAGATTACGTTAGAATCACCTTGGAGTCACGCGATGCAAAACGTGCAGAAGAGATTAATGAAATCTGTAAAAAGATTATAAATGATAACATCTAGATGAATTTTTTCATCTTTTTAACTTTTTTTAATGTCATATAAAAATTCTTTTCTTGTAATATTATTGCTTTAAGAGAGTAATATTGCTTTTAAAAATCCATTTATTATATATTTTCCTTCGGGTAAAAATTTTGGTATCTTGACAAGAGAATTTGAAGATTATGAATTAATTGTTTCAAGGGACGGATTGTGGATTTTGAAAGCTAAAGGTACATATGAAGGGTTAGTTGTTGAGTTTAATTTAGCTTCGGATACATTTTTCAATTCTTCTTTTCTCTACTGTGCAAATAGATATCACGATGAAGAAATAATCGATAAAATGACTAGTATTATCTATGGTAATCGTTTATTAAAATATATAAATGATAAAAACATAAATGATATTCAATTAACCAAAAAGAGGTATGTAAATATGAAAACTGAATTAAATAACCATGTTGCCGAATATGCTTGTCGAACAAAAATGATTACTCCCGAAACTATTAAGTTGGCTCGTGAAATGGAAAGAGATCCAACTATATTGTCTGCAAGGGACAGAATATATGCTTTCTATAAATTGGTAGGGATGGATATTGAATATGATGAAATATTTTCAGAATTTGATTAATCTGCAGCGTTTGAGATATTGAAAAATATATTTTTCATTATGATATGTAATTAACCATGAATGAGTATGTAAAATGAAATCCAAACCAAATAACCATGTTGCTGAGTATACGGCTTTTAAAAGAATAACAGGCCCTGAAGCTATTAGATTAGTTCGTGAACGGGAAAGGGATCCAACTATAATGTCTGGTAAGGATAAAATATATGCTTTCTATCAAATGATGGGTATGGAAATAGATTATGATGAAATATTTTCAGAATTGGATTAATTATATGTTTTAGATGAATTTTTTCATCTTTTTAACTTTTTTTTAACTAGCAAATATTTTATAAAAAAAGATAATATCTATAAAATCAGTTTTTAAAAGCATAATTTAATAAAAAATAAAAATTTAGAAGAAGAATTATTCTTCTTCTGCGATAAATGCTTCAATACCTAATGCAGCACATTCTGGGCATACCCAGTCATCAGGCATATCGGCAGGTGTTGCTCCAGCAGGAATGTTGTATGCTGGGTCTCCTTTTTCTGTATCGAATCTGTATTCACAGTGTAAACAAACATATATAGTCATTTTATTATCTCCTTATTTTTTTATTAGCATTGCCAATATAATTAAAATTGTATTGATACTTATATTTAAAATTACTTATTTGATTGTGTTGGAATTTTACACAGTTCCTGCAATAAATGATGTCGGATTTTGTATCTCATGTAGATGCTCTTTAACCAATCTTATTATCCATATATTATAAATATCTAAATTCAAAACAGCTTTTAGTAAATTTAACATATCAATCAATACTATTAAAATTATTGGTGCTGAAATTAAAATAATGAATTCATTATCCAATCTAAATATTCCGTTATATTTTGCCATTTTTAATAAATTAATATATTAGAAAAAACATAATATTGTACAATAATTTTTAATTTAAATGGGGTAATAAAATTGAAAGCAATAATTTTAAGTGCTGGTGAAGGGTCACGAATGAGGCCGTTAACACTTACAAAGCCTAAAACAATGTTACCTGTTGCTGGCAAACCAATTATTCAATATAACATAGAATCATTGAAAAATAACGGTATTAAAGATATTTTACTGATTGTTAGATACAAACAAGAAATCGTGAAAGAGTATTTTGGTGACGGATCTGAATTTGGTGTAAATATCACTTATAAAACTCAAAA
>JAFZMD010000033.1 GCA_017553445.1 Methanobrevibacter sp.
ACTTACAGTAACACTAACAGCAGTTGAATTTTCAGCGTAAACACCATCACCACCAACATTAACAATAATTAAAGCAGTACCTTCTTTCAAAGCAGTAACAACACCATCATCATCAACAATGTAAACACCAGAATTATCCGGCATATAAGTTACAGGTAAACCTTCAGGAGCAGTAGTAGCGACAATAGTGAAAGTATCATCAATCAATAAATCCAAAGTCTTATTGTTAACATCTACACGGACATCCTTCAAGTTAACAGTAACACTAATGGTTTTGTTTTCTGATTCAAGGTACTTTTTGTCTCCTTCAAAACTGACAGTAATGACAGCTTCACCTTCAGCTAAAGCAATAATCTTGCCGTCTTCCACTTTAACAACAGATGGATTACTAATGGAATATGTTAAATTACCTGCATCAGGAGGTGTTAAACTAGCACCAGTAACAACTTCATCAAGAACTTCTAAAACAAGAGTATCATTTAAAACAGTGATTTCAGTAGGGACTTTGCTTACAGTAACATTAACTATAGTTGAATTTTCAGCGTAAACACCGTCGCCGCCAACTTTTACAAGAACAGAACCTGTACCGTTTTTCAATGCAGTGACAACACCATTCTCATCAACAATGTAAACACCAGAGTCATCCTGAACAAAAGTTACATTTACTCCTTCTGGTGTGGTGGTTGCAACAATAGTGAATGTACCATCAATCAATAAGTCTAAAGTTTTGTTGTTGACGCTTATGCTGGCGTCATTCAAGCTGACAGTAACATTTATGGTTTTGTTTTCTGCTGTTGCATACTTATTGTCTCCTTTAAAGCTTAAAGTAATTGTAGCATTGCCTTCTTTAAGAGCTATAATCTTGCCATCTTCAACTTTAACAATGTTTTCATCACTGGATTTGTATGTTAAATTACCTGCATCGCCAGGAGTCAAAGTAGCGCCAATATCTGCTTCACCATTAACATTCATATCCATATGAGAGGAGTTGACGGTGATTTGTGTAGGAATCTTTTTAACATTAACAGTGATTGTTGCGTTGGATGCGGTATAATTTTCACTTCCAGAAAAGCTTACAGTAATGTTTGCTGATCCATCTCCTTTAGCTGTAATATACCCAGAGGTAGAATTAACACTTACAATATTGGAATCATCACTTGAAAATGAAATGTTTCCTAAAGCGTTTTCAGGTTTTAAAGTATATGTTATGTTATATTCATTATCTACAAACAAGTCAATAGTTTCATTATCCAGAATAACTTCAGTTATTATTTTTTTAACGGTGAAATTTGCATATGCTGTAGCATTTGAAAATACATTATCCCCTAAATACTTAATAGTAACATCATACTCACCTGCAGGGAGGTCTGATATTGCAATGGTCTGATTAATATCCCTTTCTATCGTTTTAGTATAGTTTTTGCTTTTTAAAGTGATATTTACTTTTCCTGTTGCGGTGTTATTGTAAGTTAATGTGAGTATTTCATTTTCCAGATAAGTAATATTATTGGCACTTGCAGACAGATTAAAATTTCTTAAAATATCAAAATAAATCGTATACTGTGCATTTTCAATTTTTGCAGTAACACTGCCTTTCCCATATTCTGTTGCCACATATTTAACAATATTGTCTAATGTGGTGGTTTTGTCAACATCACCGTTAGTTGCAGTCAATGTTAAATTAACAGGAGGCAACTTGGAATTGTTAAAAACAAAAACATTATTACCATTTGTGGAGTTTAATTTAAATGTGATGTTTGTTGAGTCCATAATTAAAATGGAATTGTAATCGGCAGTAGCATTTAAAAACAACCAGTTATCCATTTTAACATTTTTATTAACATTAGGTTTATTCATAAAATTACTCTCATTATTACCAAACCAACTATCTTTCACCACAACACCCTGTGTACGGACATAAATTTCATAATCGCATTTGTTATTTAAAAAAATTGTATAATTAATCTGAACATTCAATCCTTGTTCCATATAGTCCTCGAAGTGGATTATCGCTTCTGCTGCAGAGTTGTTAATATATGTTCCACCAATATTTAAATCTGAAACAAGACCCCGAAAGTAGTTTGCTCCACCCCATTTTCCTGTGTTGTTGGTGTATGTTCCAGTAACATTTGAACCTGAAACCCTAAAGAAGTAGTTTGCTCCACCCCATTTTCCTGTGTTGTTGGTGTATGTTCCAGCAATAGTTGAATATGAAAAATGATGATTGAAGTAATTTGCTCCACCATACCCTGTTGCATTGTTGTTGGTGTATGTTCCAGCAATAGTTGACTCTGAAACAAGATACCAAAAGTAGTTTGCTCCACCATCATCTGTTGCGGTGTTGTTAATGAAACTGGCATTAATATTGGAATTATAAATAGCATTTTTAAAATAAATAGCTCCACCATTATTGGCTTTACCGTTTTTAAAGGTTAATCCTGTGATATTTATGGATGATGCAGTAACATAGAAAATTCTTGCTTTTTCAAGTGCGTTGATTGTGTGGCCGTTACCGTTGATTGTAAGCTGTTTGTCAATAACAATACCGTCGGTGAGATTTTCGTCTTTGCCTATGGTAAATGTGTAGTCACGGTATAATGTGAGTACTGAATTTGCATCAGCCCCATTAATGTATCTTTGCAGTCTGTTGAAATCACCCACGTCTTTATATTCCGCATATGTGTAATAGCAATCTTCAATGTGATATACGTTACATGTGTAATTGTCATTGCTTAATTCACTTAAGTCATATGTGACCTGACCATTATCGTCAGTTACAAGAGTAACATTATCAACTAAATTTTCCTTGGAATCATAAATTTCCACTGTGATGTTTTGTCCTGCTTCCCTATTGAATCTGACTGGAGTAGAACTGTCAGTGTTTGCGATTCCCTTTGCACCCCAATAGGTCACATTGGTAAAAGTAAACTCCTCAACAAATCTGGAATAGATTGCATTTAAAAGGTTATTTTGGCCTGTGAAAGTGATTGTAATGTTATTTTCATTTTTGGTTACTTCTAAAGCTTCCGCATTCGCCCTATTATTTAAGAAACAAGAATTGGAAACAGTTTTAGTATCCCAATCTAGGTAGAAGTAAATTGCAGAACCAGTAGTCGCATTATTGCCAGTAAAATTACAATTTGTTACATTACCATTACTATCGAAGTAAACTGCACCACCATCACCAGAAGCTTGGTTAGCAGTAAAATTACAATTTGTTACACTACCAGAATACATCCGGATAGCACCACCATTACCATTCGTTGCAGTGTTGTTAGTAAAATTACAATTTTCAACACTACCATAAGACATGTAGATTGCACCACCCCAACTATTAGAGCCAGTTACTTTGTTACCAGTAAAATTACAATTTGCCACATTACCTTCGCCTTCAATGTAAACAGCACCCGCCCACTTTCGTGCATGGTTATCAGTGAAATTACAATTTTTTAAAGTACGCGGACTATCAGCATATCCCAAGTAGATTGCACCACCATCACGGGAAGCAGTGTTATTAACAAAAGTACCAGTTAAATTACCTGAAAATGTAAAATAATTAGCAGAGATGGCACCACCATCACGGGAAGCAGTGTTATTAACAAAAGTACCAATTAAATTACCTGAAATATCACCGTTCCTCATATAAATAGCACCACCCTTGGCATTAGCAGTGTTATTAATAAAAGTACCAGTTAAATTACCTGAAATATCAGCCCGATTAATATGGATGGCACCACCACCACTATCTACCCAGAAATCATCTGCACCAACAAAATCTACATGGTTATTTTCAAAAGTACCAATTAAATTACCTGAAACACCACCTGAATTAATATAGATGGCACCACCACCACTATAAGGACATCCGTCTTTTGCAGAGTTATTAATAAAAGTACCAGTTAAATTACCTGAAACACCGTTCATAATATAGATGGCACCACCACCACTATTCCTAACATAATCATAACTTGCACGGTTATTTTCAAAGGTACCGGTTAAATTACCTGAAACACTACCTTCAACATAGATGGCGCCTCCCCCCACTTTATCATTTCCAGTACTCTTAGCAGTATTATTAATAAAAGTAGCGTTTAAAATACCTGAAAAATCACTGGCAACATAAATAGCACCACCTTTATCAGAATTTCCGTTTTTAAATGTTATATCATATAAATTTACTGTTTTAGCATGAGTAATATTAAATATTCTTCCATGGCCTTGTGCATCTATTGTATAATTATTCCCATAAATTGTAATGTTTTGAGAAATGGTAATGCCTTCGGAATCAGCTGAATCATCGAAAAGATAATCGTTTTCCAAATAGATTACACTTCCATCAGATGCATTGCCAATTTTATATTTTAATGATTTGAATGAGCCATCATCAGGAGCACAAATCATTCCATTATCCACAGATTCGTCTGTTGGATTTCCTAAACTTTCGCCAATACCTATTACCTCATTTCCTCCTGAATCGTCTGTCTGATTTTCCAAAGCGCTGACAGAGCCAATACAGAGGAATAGCATTAAAAATATTAATATTATTAAAGCAGGTTTTTTTAATTTCATATATTTTTCTCCCATTCTAAATAATAATTCTAATAAAAATGTTTCATTGTATACAAACAATCTTGAAATGCGTTGCCTCCTGAATAAAACATTTATATGATTAAGAATTTATCAACAAATATATTTATAAGTACTGATTTGTTTTTTCACTGAACACATATGTGCATGCATTTATTAGCGGATTTGTGGATGAGTTCATGCAGGATTAATTGTAGGTAGTATTAAAATAGTATCATAATGAAAAAATTTAATTTAAAATATCCATTTCATGAATATTTTTTGTTGAAAACACGGCGAAAAATAGAACTTTTTTTACATATATTTTAAGAATTTTTACATCAAAACAATATTTTAATGTAAAATATGTTATGTCAAAAATAAATTATTAAATAAGTGTAAAATCAATAAAATATTAATAAAATTATTTTATATAAAAAATAAATAACATATAAATGATTTTAATAAAAATATATAATTTTAAAGTTTAAGTTACCAAAGGTTATATTATAGGGAAGCCTATGTTATAACACTAGCTTCTCCATGTATTTCCGCATTTTGCACATCTTATAAAATTAGTGGGGGCTTCATCAGCCGAACGTGTCTGCACTGTCCACCAGTAGCCTTTTGTTCCGCCGCATTTATAGCAGGTTATCCTTGTTGTCGGCAGAGCCACATTATTGTTATCAGTGACTATGACTTCCAAATCCTTGTTTTTTTCTCCTTCGAACTTATATTGCTCTTCAAGGTCATTTTCAGTCAATGATTTTTCATAGCCGCAGCTGCATTTGATTAAACCGTTTTCAGGCATCAGCATTGAACCGCAATTTGGACAGAATTCCATTAGTATTCACCAGTAAAAGAATAAGTAATTGAAAATATTTAAAAGTTGCTATAAAAAAAAGTAGAAAAAAAGTTGAAGTAGAGGCTTAACCCTCTACCATTATCAGCTTACCGGTCGACGGATCTTTATATACCTTACCCATTTCAGTATATCCCTGACCTGAGCTGTTTGATGTATCTGGAGTTTCATTTAGCTGTTGGCCTTGATTTACTTCAGAAACACTTTTGATAGTCTGCATCACCTGCTGCTTTTCTTCCTGCGTCATATCTTCATTGAAAACAATGGATTGCATATTCCAACTGATAATTACAAAAACAAGAAAACCAACAGCAATAACAAGCATTGCATCAACCAGGTTTGATGTACCTGCCATCGGATCTTCTTCGACACGACTAGATCGTCTTCTTTGTTTTTTACGAACCATTTGAATCACTGTTTATTCATATAATCTAAAACAGCATCAGACAAGGCATCCAAATCAGATAAGTAACGGTCATACCAGCCGCTTCTAATTTTACCAATGACATAACATAAAGCACCAGAACCAATACCTACAATAGTTGTGTTAAACGCAAGAGTCAATGATTCTGCAAGAGTATTAACATCACCGGCACCCAATGCTGCAAGACCCGGACCCATAGGAATTAAAGTACCCATTAACCCTAAGGTAGGACCTACACGAGTAATAATATCTGTTCTTCGTAATGTATTATCAATCTTTTCTTCTTCATATTCGACTAATTTACGAGCTAATGCTTCTCTTGAATTTTTATCTAAAGCAGAAGAACTAGCAATTTCAGTTAAAACTTTTTTCTGGGATTTTGGAATTTCTGCACCTTCAATAATGCCTTTAAGAGCATCGACTGAAGCGGCAGCGTTGATTTGATAAATCAAATCCCTAACACTTCCAACAGGAACCTTTCTTCTGGAAGTATATTCGGATATTAATCCACCTAAAGTAATGATTGATATGACAACAATAATCAAAAGGATAACCAATACAGGAATGGTTAAACTCTGTGAAATAACATCCAATGAACCTGTTAAAAATTCTCCACCAGGTATACTTACACTCATTATTTATCACCAATAATTTTTATTCTAAAAGACTTTTGCTTCTCTTACTTAAAAATACACCAATAATCACTAAAACAATTACCATAACGATTACTGCAATGATTGCTTCAGGAGATCCCATTGTCAGATTTCCGAAATCTTTACTTAATGAGCCTGCAATGTTTGGAATTACAATAGCTGAAAGCAGGAAATACGCACCTAAAAGGAGCATGAAATTTCCCAAAATAATAGGGTAAGGCTTGCTTGTATATTTGACTATGATATTGGATGCAAAGTAGGTAATGATAATTACCGCTACCAATGCAGCCGCAGCAAACCAGCTTAAATAGAAAGCACCGACACCGATTGTTGGAGCAACAATCAAAATACTTGCAACGATTGAACCGAAACAGCACGGACACGGCGCAATTACCGCAAGGGACGTTGCAGTACTTGTATTGTGGTCATGCACTTTCCACTCCCTGATTGTAATCAAACCTGCAATAATCATTATTAATGCCATGATTATATAGAATATAGAATTATAACTATAAATAGCCTGAGTGAGTTGTTCTGCATATAAGGATGCGACAGCAGAAATGAGTAAAACTCCACCACCATATCCAACACAAATAATCGCTAATAATTTCTTTGACAGATTCGCCAATCCTGAAGCCAAACCCACTTTTATACCAAAGACGAGAATCGCTGCAAGAATACCGAATTGCCATAAAACACCCATCATATCCATATTAAAATCCTCTCATTATAATTAATTAATAAAAATCAATTATGTTTTATTATTTATTTTTCAAACTATATATATTTTCATTTCCAAAAAAAATTAAAAGAATAACAAAAGTTATTCTTTACTTAAAATTCATCTTCTCTATTCTTATTTCTAAAGTATCCTATAGCAAATATTCCTACTAAAACAATCACACATACAATCAGCTGTATTGACATGGACTTTTCAGTTGTCGTACTGCTGCTTGAAACTGATTTTTCAACCTCATAACTGTTTGATGAAGCCTCATCACCACTTTGCCCTGCATTATCCATAGCATTCACTTCAGATGAACTGGAAGCAGTAGAGGATTTAGATGACGTTTCACCGACGCTGGCAGCACTCTGACCGGTACTTCTTCCGGAAGTTGAACTGTCAGATTTTAGGGTTGATGAGGAAGAGTTTGACATGACGTTTGCATTGCTGGAGTTAGCACCTGAATTCTTATTCTCCTCGGCATCTGAAGAGTGAGGGTCAGGGTTGTCCTGGAAATTGACCGGATTGAAGAAATTGTTATGGGTTGCCTGGAAAAGCTGGTCTGCAAATTTGGCAAGCAAATCAGGATTTATAAAGTCGACGGCCCACTGCATCATAGCTATGTTACCGCAGCTGCAGTCACAGCATGCAACACCATTGGCAATTACCGCTTCAGCCCATTGATTGGCAACGCTGGACAATGTGGCTGAATCTGTTTTCCAATATCCTTCATATGCGGCAGTTAACATTGTACCTGCAGAGGATATGAATGCATAATTGTTGTTTCCGGTTTTCAGCCAATCGCTGACGCCGATTCCATATTTGTCATTGAAATAAACGTTATAAGCGTCATCCCACATGTAATTTGAAACCGCTTCAGGTCTTGTTACGGACCATCCAAGCAGATCGGTTAAAAATTTATTTGAGATGTATCTGGCACCGCTGTATCCTTCCTGCATCATTCCGGTAATCCAGTCAGGGTTTGAATATCTGGTAAGGATTTCTTTTGCAATGGCCTGTTCAATGGATGTGGTATATGGAGTATTCTTATTTCCATACATAAGCACATTCATATTAGGAGTGTTTCCGTTGACATAAGCCATTGTCATTGAAAGTCCTCCCCAATAATCAAAGAAGTCATCGTTATCCAAAACACCATAAACATTAGTGTTACGGCTGACAATCAAATCATTGGTATTGTTCAATGCCCTTAAAAATACTAAAGGATTGGTTTCGCCCCAATAGAATTTGGAGTACATGTTACCCATTCTGCCCAGGTAAAACTCAGCCAAGTCATCAGTTTCATTCCAAGTCCAACTTAAGGATACTGATTTGGCAATTCCCGCACCGTAATCACCGTTAGGCGGTGCAAAAATACGGGTTATTGCATATTCAGCCGCATAGGTAGTATTGTAGCCCAATTCCTTGTAGTAAATGAAATCGTTTACCCAGTGTTTTGCAACACTGTTTTCTTCAAATGTTTCCTTGCCTATGCCATAATAATCAATACTGGCTACAACATGTTCCAATCCTTCCTTCATATCATTATAATAAGGATTTTCCTTTAAAGCCTCATCATTCAATATTGTAAAGTAAGATCTTGCCAATGCAACTCTAAATGCATTGTCCATTAATATAGCCTGTGTTGAATATAAGTCCCTGAAGTTACCGCTCGTAATGACAGTTACGTCTATTCTTTTTTTAGCCCATCCGTCAGGACGAGTCAAATCATCCAATTTAATGTAGCTTGGCATTATGTTTGTTTTTGTTCCAACACTAACCTCTTCATCATGTTCGTGGTCATCATGGTCTTCATCATTTCCAACCTGCACATATCCCCCTGCACTTGGGGATGATGAATAATTAGGTTCCATACCAAGCAGATATAAAACAACTGAAATTAATGCTCCGTCGTCTCTTGCGGTTTCAACACACCAGATTCCCATTACAAGCTTTTCGGTATCATCGGTTAAGCCTTCCAATGCGAGCAATGTTAAAACCCTTCCATATTCATAAGCATCTTTGGTTGGAAGTTCCTGAGACTGGTCATGGAAAAAGTTGCTTCCGGTTTCAAGTGAGTTAATGTCTAAAACATCACCTGCAGGACCTGGGGATATGTATTTTCCATTTAATGCATCAATGAATGAATCGATTTCTTTCTCAACAGATGACTGGATTAGGGAAATATATAATTTCGCATAATCGAATGCCGCTAAAAGAGATGTTGAATTAACACCTATTACCTGAGCTACCTCTTCGCTTGAATAGTAGATTAGGGATATTACAACATCAGCGGATAAATTCATTACAACGTCCCTTTGAAGTGAGTTGAGTTCATCATAGTTTTTGGAGTACTTTATTTTTGCAATCTCATCATACAATGATGTGGTAACCCCTTTATATGTGAACTTCTGTGAGAGGGCCGTTGACACTGACAGTCCTATATCCTTATCAGTCCAGTTCTGTCCAAGAGCATGAAGACCCCAAGTATAGATTTCATTTTGAACTGATTTAATGAAAGAATCGATGCTGGAAATCATCTCATCTGAAGTAAAGTTATTGAATGTTTCATTGCTTATGCCCATAGAATGGACATAGTTATTGGTATCAACAATATACTTGATTTCAGATATAAGTGCATCCTTTGAACTTTGATTTAATGCATTTTCATATTCATCTATCAAACCGGCAAGCTGCGTTAGATTTCCATAAAGCTGAGTATATGCCAAAGGAGAAGTCAAATGAGAAATCATTACAGCAAAACCTCTTCTTTTAGCTTGAATAGCCTCACCGAGACCATCAGATATATAGAAATAAATTTGAGGAGTTTTACCTACAACAATTGATCCGTAATCTGTTGAAGAGAGTAAAACCTCTTTTCCAGGCAGCCATTCGTGAGTAGCGTGTCTTCCAACAAATACCATAGCGGAAGGATAATATTCCTGGAAATAATAGTATGCCGCCAGATATTGATGCGTTGGAGCAACAGCTGTACTGTGGTATAACGCATCTGAATCTGCTTCCCATCCCCTTTGAGGTTCGGGAGCAAGGAAAACATTTCCAAAGGTCAAACCCGGAATTACAAAGTATTGGGTTCCATTTCTCCAGACAGTCATAATATTGCCCGGAGCTTCGCCCCATCCATTCAAACCGGGAACATCCAAATCAGCCCATTGCTGTTTGTACTTTAAGAAAACCTCATAGTCTGATTCAGATCCTGTAATCAGATACTGTCTTAGGGCTGAAACAATATTGTCCAAAATAGGAACTGCACGGGATGTGTAATTATCCGGCAATAATGCTACGATTTCGCTGTACCAATCAGACAATCTCTCATCCATTGGGGAAGTATAATCAATAGCTATTGCCCTTCTTGCAAGTTCGCCGATATATGCAACAGGCCCTTCAATGACTTGAACTTTAGAGATATCCTCCAAACTTTCAAACCATTCCATATATTCGCTAACAGGAAGCAAAACCACATTGGACCTGTTGGCCAATTTTTCCAGTTCACCCGGAGCCCATGTAGCCACATTGATACCGCATTTGATAATCATGTCTTCCAACTGGCTTGCATTGTCAGGTAACTGGCCAACATCATAACCTTCTGATTTTAAAGTTAATAAAAGATTATAGATACTGGTTATGGAGTCCAAATAGCTTGAACCGATATTCTGTTTTCCCGGAGGATAGTTATAATAAATCAATGAAACCTTCTTGTTTTCATTATCCACATGATTAAGATTCATCCATGAAATAATTCTATCTGTAAATAAATCAATGTTGGTTTCATGAGCCTTGTATCCGGTTAGCTTAGCACCTGTGGTGGCTGATACTGCATTGGTGACACCGCCTACGAAAGTGGCTTCGATAATACCTTGCGCTTCACCAATAGCTACATGCCACCATTTGTCACTTCTGTTTCCAGGAAGCCCTGTAGTGCTTAACTCCCATTCCTCATTGCTTACATAATCGGAATGGACAGCTCTGAATACGGGTACCCCCGAGGTTTCGAAATACTCGGTAACCTTATCGAACAATGTTCCTCCAATACCATATGCCGGCATGGAAATGATTGCATCAACATAGCTTTGATAATTTGATGAATTTTCTAAAAATGATTCATAATCAGGAGCATTCGTAAAGTATTCAACCATGACTTTCAGCTGATCATCGGACCCTCCTGCCGCAACAACAGGAATTACATTAACCCCTTTTGATTCCAAAGATTCGATTAATGCATAATATGGCTCTAAAGCTGCACTGGACACATACATATTACTTTCAAGCAAACCGACAGTATAGTTTCTTGATGAATCGAAATACAAGTCGGCATATTCTTCCAGAGTCATGTATCTTTCCCTATATAACCCATACTGATAGGATTCATGAAATACGGGAGCATTGTACTGGCAATAATAGCCGCAAGCATTCAATGCCCATAATATTTGATTGACTGAATTTTCCTTATCATTGCAGTCCTTATATAAAACTGCCTGGTTATATAATGGATTTGCCTTATTGCCATTTCCATTGGTAAGATAATCATTGACAGTCGCATATGATTGACCTCTTTTTGTTGTTTGGAAATATTCATTCAGATAATCTCCTGTGAACATTTCATCGCCGAAGATTTTATGATAATTTATAGTAGAATTTTTAACTAGATTAAATGTTTTAATCTGTGAAGATGAAGAACTCTCCAATACCAGAAACATTTCCTTGTTTGAAAGGTCAGGATATTTGAGCAAGAGATTTGTAAACACTGAATCGGCATCTGTCGTTAACCAATTGGCTATTACAATATCGCTTTCATCGACCAAATTAAACAGTTCCTCTTCTTTCATTGTTGAAATTTGAGCTGAACTTCTAACCTGTATGTTTACATCAGAACAGTTCTTTAATACTTCATTTGCAGCAGAATCAAGAATATTCGTTCCACTATTATCACTAATAAGGAGCATTGTCTTGTTATATGCCTGACTTTGAGAGCCTACACTATCTGTTTGGACAGTTGCATTGTCATCCAAAGCAAATGTTGCATTGATACAGCTCAAAAATAAAACAAATAAAATAATTAAAATTGCCATATTTTTTAAATTAAAAGCATGAATTTTACTCTTAATTATATTAAAACCTCCATGGAAAAGAACTTTATTTAATTCTTTTCATGATTAATATCATTTTTTTATTATTAATATAATTAATTAAAGTATTACTAAATAGGTCAAAATATGGAAAAAAGTATTACTGAAAAAAGAAATATGGATGATGAATCATCCATTGATTTTGATTGTATTTGCGATATTTGTTCCATTATAACTGGAGGTTATAATGTATTCGCCGGGCATCAGGTTAATGCTCAATGCAGCCTGTCCATTGCTGCCGGTTGTTTTTTGATAAAATACACCATTGATGTTGAACGTTACATTGACATTAGCTAAGGCCTTGCCTTGACCGTCAACCAAATTGGCTTTGAATTTAGATCCGTCCTTGTATTTCATCACAAGGTCTGAAGCAGTTAAAACCGGCAGGACGGTAATGTTGTTTGCCACGCTGCATCCGCCATACATTGCAGTGATAATGTATTGGCCTGGAGGCAAGTTAATTGATAATTTGGCGATTCCTGATTCGTTGGTTTGTCTTTTATACATTACGCCGTTGATGTTGAAAGTGACTGTTTTTCCAGCACCTACAGGGTTGCCGTCATCACCCAATATTTTTACATAGTATTGGGAGTCATTTCTGCAGTACTTTACCAAATCACTGTTATCAACAATCTTTGAAATAACTGTAATGTTGTTTGCAGCCTTTTCAGTGGTATTCGGATTGATTGCAGTTATCACATATTCCCCCTGTGGCAAATTAAGAGTTAATCTGGCCAATCCTTTATCGCCTGAGATCTT
Source organism: Methanobrevibacter sp. (assembly GCA_017553445.1). Taxonomy (GTDB): domain Archaea; phylum Methanobacteriota; class Methanobacteria; order Methanobacteriales; family Methanobacteriaceae; genus Methanocatella. The sequence continues at coordinate 13,136 of JAFZMD010000033.1, forward strand.
ACGTTCATACATTACACCATTGATGTTGAACTTAACCATTGTTCCATTAGCCAAATAATTGCCTTGAGAATCCCTGAACGTTGCATAGTATTGGGTTCCATTTCTGAATACCTTTACAACGTCAGTACCGTTTACGGTCGAAAAGACTGTTACAAGAGAGCTGACAGTAGTATTGTCAACGGAAGTCGTTACGTTATACTTTCCGCTGCTGATTCCAAGAGCCATGCTTGCAATACCATTTTTATCAGTAGTTCTGGTGTAGGTAATGCCGTTAATGGTAATGCTTACTGATTTATTGACTACTGGGTTTCCTTCGTAATCTGTAACTGTTACAACAAATCTTTCAGGCCCTTTGAAGTATTTTTCCACATCAGGAGCGTCAATCACCAAAGAATCACCATGCTGAACGACAATAATCTGATGAAGTCCTAAAATGGTAGCGCCGGTTGCTTCAAAGTAGACGTTAACATCAGTTCCGTTAACATATTCCGCAAAGCTATCCAATGACTCGCTAGTTCCGTTCCAAACATCAGCATAATTTGCACCGTTAATGATTATGTTTCCTTCACCGCTTTGAGCACCTGCGGCAAATACGTTTAAAATTGCATTTCCCTCAATCACTTTAAAATTAGTGCTGAAACCGGCACCCAAATTCTTATTGTTAGTTTTAGATAACAAATCTGCTTCCTCTAAAATATAAACCGTTGACTCGACAATACTTTTTTCATCATCAGTCAAAACCACTAAGCTGCTCGGATAGACAGCGACATTACCTGAAGTCTTATTGAATTCAAAAGTATTAGCACCATCAACAACAAAATCGCCAACGTCATAAACAACCAAACCGTATCCATACTTGCCGTAAGTTCCTAAATTGGATTGGTCACGGTAAGAAGCAATAGGAGAGATACTTCGGCCATTGAATGTAGTGTTCCATGTGTTGAAGTCCCCGCTTGGAATCTTATCCCAGTTATATGGAACATATAACAGTGCAGTATTGACAGTTCCGTTAGCCAAATCAACATCAAATTCATCACTTCTACTGATGGCATTACGGTCACTATACTCATCACTACATAAGATAAGAGCATCACCTGTGACTGTAAATTCCCTTAAAGTGGAATTAGCTTTAGGATATTCATAATCCTTACCCAAATTACCGTTGTACAAGATAACGAATGAAACATCGGTTGAATTTAAAACGTTGCCGTCAGAATCCTCTACAACAATAGTATAGTTTTCATATTTATTGTTTGCTCCATTAACAGTATCAGCAGTTATTGGCCTGATTTTAGTGTCTATTAAATTAAATTTTTCACTGTTTCCGCCAGTTAAGCTAACGCTGCCTGAATAAATCAGAGTCTTATTATTATATAATTTTACAACACCGTCAACGTCTTTTTTAGACAGTATTTCAATTGTTAAATTGTTAGAAACACCTGCATAAATTGTATTTTTATATTCCGGAGTTATTGTAGAAATTACTTTATTATTGGATTTGTCTATTTTCAATAACTGAACAACGGATTTGAAAGATCCATAGCCACTTGATGATGGATTATATGAATAATTTGTATCAATGCCCATTTCAAAGCTATCCGTTATATCCCATTTGTCATATATGAAATAGCTTCCCTGCTTTTCAGCAATCGGATCGTATAACAATTCATTGTTAATCCTTCCCACCGCATTATAGGAAGACAATGCAATATTTTCAAATGTTACCTTATCATATTCGCCTTTGAAATCCTTTGTAGTGATTAAATTTGAGCGTGATGATTGTGTCCATGACTGTCCGACATTCAACCAATAGGTTATGTTGTCATCATCTCCATCGCCATATGCAAATACCAGAGCTATCATCTTGATTCTACCGTCAAAATTATAACCCTCTTTTTTTGTATTTTCAACTGATATTTTGATAGTATCTCCGGCAGATAAATTTTTCACATTATCAGTAATGTCAAATGTGGATTGATAGTCAGAAAACTGTTTTGTGGTATGGTCATTGATTATATATACTGTAGGATCATTGACCATGTCCCTATCACAGTATAAGTCTTCATAACCCAATATCTCTAATCCGTTGACTGTATCCAATGTAATGTTGGAATATAGAGCATAAGTGGGAGCCCCGCTTCCGGAATAAGTATCGACAATTACTTCAGCGGATTGTATCTGATCAACATCCTCCGGAATTGTATATTCCAAACTTCCAGATTCCTTAAATGGATTTGAAGAATAGATTACTACATCTCCAGATACTGTTCCATTTTCAACTAAACTCATGGCTGGCGCTTCATCAGCAAAAACTGCACCAGAAGTTATCATAATTAAAAATAAAACAAAAAAACATGAAATAAAAATTTTAAAATTCATTTTAACACCAATTTCTGTTTACATTAAAAATTTTTTAAAAAATGATATATAAATATAATTAAAGTATTACTGAAATGATGAAAAATCTAAAAAAAGTATTACTAAAAAAATAAAAAAAGAAGAGAAGTTTGATTAACTTCCCTTAGGCAGTTATAGTTATTGTGTTTGCAATATTTGCACCATTATAGCTTGAAGTTATAATGTATTTACCTGCCAATAAATTAATGTTTAATTTTGCCTGACCAGAAGCGTCAGTTACCTTGTTGTAGAATACACCGTTGATGTTGAATGTTACTTCTTGGTTTGCATAAGGTTTTCCTTGACCGTCGACAAGATTTGCTACGAATTTAGTACCGTCATGATATTTCATTGTAATATCTTTTGCAGACAATAAAGGAAGTACTTTAATGTTGTTTGCAACTTTACAACCATTATATTCTGCAGTTATTACGTAATCGCCTGCAGGTAAGTTAATGGATAATTTTGCAATACCTGATTCGTTGGTTTTTCTTTCGTAGACCATTCCATTGATGTTGAATTTAACAGTTTCACCAGCACCGACAGCTTTACCGTCAGCACCCAATACTTTAACAGTGTATTGAGTTCCGTTTTTATAGTATTTGGTAATATCCCTATTTTCTGTAAGGGTTGATAAAATAGTAATGTTATTTGCTTCCATTTCACCGTTTACAGGGTTTATTGCAGTGATTACATATTCTCCTACAGGGAGATTAATGTTTAATCTTGCAAGACCTTTATCACCAGATACTTTACGTTCATACATTACACCGTTGATATTGAATTTAACTGTTGTTCCATTAGCCAAGTATTTACCTTCAGTATCTATGAAAGTTGCATAGTATTGTGTACCGTTTCTATACATTTTAACAACATCAGTACCGTTAACAGTAGATAATATTATTACGACTGAGTTTACAGTCTGATTGTCAACTGTTACAGTTACATTATAGGTATTACTTGGTAAACCCAATGCCATGCTTGCAGAACCGTTTGCATCTGTAGTTCTAGTGTAGTCTCTACCGTTAATGTTGATTATAACTGTCTTATTTGCTAAAGGATTGCCTTGATAATCCGTTACAGTTACAACAAATCTTTCAGGACCTTTGTAGTATTTGGTTACGTCAGGAGCTGAAATAATGTCAGATTTATCCTCATTAACAGTTACAGTAACAGTAGTTTCTATTGGATTGTACTTATCATCACCAGAATAAGTTACAGGTAAAGTAGTGTTTCCAACAGGCAAGTTAGTTAAAACAGCACTGGCAGTACCATTGACGACAGGAATAATTTC
>JAFZMD010000034.1 GCA_017553445.1 Methanobrevibacter sp.
AGATTTACCTGAATTGGCTCCTGGTAACCATACAGTCACTGTTACATACACTGGTGATAAGAAATACGACTCAGCTAACGCTACAAAAACAATTGAAGTTGAAGCTCCTGTTGAAACTATCATTAGTGAAAACTTGACTAAGGTTGAAAAGTCTCCTGCAAGATTTGAAGCTAACTTCACAGATGCTACAGGTAAGGCTTTAGCAAACACTGATGTTAAATTCATTATCAGCGGTACTACTTACACCAGAACCACTGATGCTAACGGTAAAGCCGGCATGAACATCAACTTGCCTGCAGGCAATTACACTATTACTGTAATTAACCCTGTAACCAATGAAAGCAAGGTTAATACTATTACTGTTTTACCGAGAATCGAATCCAGTGACTTGACTAAATACTTCAAGAACGCATCTCAATTCCTTGTAAAAGTCTTTGATGATGAAGGTAATCCTGTAAAAGCTGGTGAAGTTGTAACATTCAACATCAATGGTGTATTCTACAACCGTACCACTGATGATAATGGTTACGCTAAACTGTCCATTAACTTAATTGACGGTGATTATGTCATTACAACTGAATACAAAGGATGTAAAGCTGCAAACAACATTAAAGTCTTGCCGATTTTAACCGCTAAGGACTTAACCAAACAGTACGGTAAGTCTGGTGCATTCGAAGCAACTTTGGTTGACGGTCAAGGTAAGCCATACGCTAACCAGCAAGTGGAATTCAACATTAACGGTGTATTCTACAAACGTACTACAGGCAGCAATGGTGTTGCAAAATTAAACATTAACTTACCGGCAGGAAAATACATAGTAACTTCATCCTATGGTGGATTCAACATAGCTAACACAGTTACTGTAACTGCCTAAACGCGAGAAGTTTTAACCAACTTCTCATTTTTTCTTTTTTATGATGTAGATGTTACAATTTAAATTTACTGTTTTTAAAACATACTTTTATTATAAGCATATTTTCAAGGTATTATTCCAATACTTTCAAGGTTAACTACTGATTTTTTTAATCATGTATTCGATAAAAATGCAGTTGTGAATGTTGGCTCAGGACTGATTTTTTAAGATATAAATATAATTTCATCTAAAAGTATTTCTATGTATATTGTTTTTGAAGGAATAGATGGTGCCGGAAAATCCACACAAATACAAATGTTAAAGGAGTTCCTGGAAGCTAACGGATTGGAAGTTGAGACATTGGTTGAACCCACAGACTCTGAAGTGGGAAAATTAATTAGGAAAATTCTACAAAGAAGCGATGCAACAACCGATAGGATTCAAAAAACACTGGGTTTGCTTTTTGCAGCGGATAGGATGCTGATAATGGATAAGCTGGAAGATGAAAAAAAGGTAATTCTCTCTGACAGGTCATTCATTTCAAGCCTGGCTTATCAGGAACCTGCTCAATGGATAGGAGAACTTAATAAATATGCTAAAAAACCGGATTTAGTTTTGCTTTTAGATTTGGATGTTAAAACCTCTGTTTCAAGAACATCCGGTGAGGATGAATTTGAAAACGAGGAGTTCCTGACTGAAGTCAAAGCCAATTATCTTGAAATTATTAAGGATTTCAATCATGAGATAATAGATGCCAACAACGGCATTAATAAGGTTTCATCAGATGTTAAGAAAGCTGTAGCACCATATGTGGGTTTGTGCAGGGATTGTATTCTTTAAAAAATTAATGGATTTCAATTATTCAAAAATACAGTCGGTTTTGAAAAATGAACATTAGAATTCAATAATTTAAATGCTTCTCTAGAACATTCTATAATTTTATTATCGTAGGTAATAAAAACAAATTTTTCATTTATATTCATTGACTTATTGTAACAGTCATCTACTATAATTGCATCGCTTTCATGAAGTCCAATGTCAATGAGTTGATTAATGAGTTTCTGATTATTTACAAAAGAGAACTTATCGAAATTAGCCATACAATTATTAATAGTCTTATTGTACATTTTAAAAAGATTCCTTAATTTAAATGATAATAAATTTAGATTAACATCATTATCCACAATTGTATCTTTAATTTCATCAGAATATGTGATGAATACATCATTCACAATATCTATAAATCTGTCTTTTTCAATTCCAAAAACATAATCGTCATCTTTGAATCTATTCAAATATGTGGTTTTGATTTTGTGGATATGGGAATCTATTTTAATTAATGGAATATTTTTTGATATGATGTAATTTTTAATGTGTTTAAAAATATCCAGAGAGATTAATCTTAGTCTTTCTATGACACTGAAAACTTCCTTTTCAACATGGTTGCTGATATGTCTTTCATAATCTAATTTGAAGTATTCTGCACAATCTCGGTAATTGTCATTCCTTAATGGAATGGTTAAAATTATATTGGTGTCTAAAAAGTGGTGTTTTATTTCAATCATAAAAAATCAATCCTTTAAATAGTTTCCAAATGTTGCATTCAACATTTTATCTTCAAATGAATCGTAATCTGGAGCATATGATGAATTATTGAATATATTTTCAGTTTTATCTTCAAATTTATCAACAGCGCTGTTTAAAATTTTGATGTGGTTTTCTAACTCATTTTTCCAGGAGCCAACATCCTCATTGTAAAAAGTGTCATGATTATAAATTCTAACCCATCTTGCAAAAGTAAGCCATGACAATTGAACTGGCGGGATGATATATGCCCAGTTATTTAAAAACTGATTTTCATCATTTATTAACTCCAAACGAGAAAATAATCGTGAGAATGATACTGAAAAATCACCTAACAGATTATCATACGGCAAATCTGACAAACAGTCATAAAATACATTTAAATAATTGTCAGGCACTAATGAAGAGGATAAGTCATCGTCTCTTGTAGTTTCATATAACACATATTTAAAAGGATGCATGAAATGAAATGGAGCATAATCCAAATAAATGTCTTCATCAAATTTATTAAAAAATAAATTTGGATCGGCAAAAATCCTATCAGATATGCTGTTAATTACAGGATATTCATCAATTAAATTATTTCCTTGTGAGAACTCAATAAATGATTCATCATCAAGAAAAACTGTATGTAGAGAATATGGGATGCAATTATTATTTTTTAATTCCCTAAACTGTTTTGAAACAACATTTGAAAATGGTCCATGCTCGTACCAATAAAAAGGTAAATATTCAAATAATGGATGATCTTGACCTAATTCCATTTTAATTTTAAATATAGCTTTTTGAATTCTAAAATGTGAAATGGACATATTTTTTTCTTTAAGTTCGCATAAAACAAACTTCAATAAATCATTAACAATATCATAAGATTTATTTTTATCCAAAATATCAGACCTCCAAATATTATTTCAAAAATTCAAACATTAATTTAAATTCTTAATAACTGTTATCTATTTATTTATAAATTAATTTTTTGTAAGAGCAAATGATAAGTATTTTCAGTATGCAGGAATCCAATTAATAATTAATATATAAATTAATTAATGGGTGATATATATTTATAACTATTTTTCAAAAGCAATATTGCATTTGTATTATAATTTTAGGATTTTATAAACAAATCTGCTATTCACATATTTTTCTTTCAAAAGTCGTGATGGTTCATTATTTTTCTAAAAAATTGTAAATTGAAGGATTAATTATCCTTCCAATTCCTTTAATCTCTCAGCAATGGCGTCTGCCAGGAACTGTTTTGCTTTTGCAAGTTCTTCATAGGAGCCTATGAGTCTCGGCCCATATTCTCCGTGTTCAAGTTTTACATCAAACTTTTCTATTGCATGTGCAAGCATTGCTTCTCCAACGCCGTTCGGCAAGCCCATTTGAAATTCCTCTTTTTCTTCCATTTAATTCTCCTCCATGTATTCCCTTACCGGTGCAAAGAATTCAATTAAGAAATCTTTTATTCCATTTTTCAAATCCATTGGATGTAAGTTGCCTTCACTGAAATCCTTAAGCAATTCTTCTTTTGTTAATTCGATATCTCCGCCGAATTTTTCAGGTCTTTTAATAAGTAATGTATCTTGATTTGGATAGACAAAGGTTTCTGCAATTTCTATCATTGGGTTTCCTTCAATTTCTCCCTGAGGACAGTAGCTTTTATTGATTTTTTTGGTAATCTCTTTAACGGAGTCGTCCACTGCAATGTAGTTGCCTTTGCTTGATGACATTTTGGCATCACCGTCAAGACCGTGCAGTAATGGGGTGTGGATACAGACAGGAACGTTTTCGCCTATTTTTTCCAAATTTTCACGTGCAAGCATCTGGATTTTTCTCTGTTCCATTCCTCCCAATGCTATATCAACATCAAGAGCAGCCATATCGACGGTCTGCATGATTGGATAAATTACGCTGGCCACTTTAGGATTGTCGTCTGCACGGCTTACCTGATCCATACTTCTTCTGGCTCTTTTTAATGTGGTTAATGTGGCCAACTGATAAACCTTATCGGCATAATCACTTTCCAATTGGAATGATGAGCCTAAAATGTATTCTGTTGTTTCGTCAAGGCCCAATGCCTGGAAACATTTTTTATTGTATTCTGCAGTTTCGGTTATTTCTTCCACTGTTCCTTTTCCATTTAAAAATGCATGATAGTCTGCAAGCAATATCTTGATTTTAAAACCTAATTTCTGTAGGGTTTTGAGTTTCTGCACGGTTACTGCATGTCCTAAATGGATTTTACCTGAAGGTTCATAACCTGTATAAGCTATAGGTTCATCTTTTTCAAGCACTTTTTTCAATTCTTCAGTGTCTATAACTTCAAGGGTTCCTTCTTCGATTAACTGAATTTTTTCTTCAATATCCATATTATCACTTGATTAAGTAAATGTAATTTTCAATTTTGATAATCTTGATTTCATCGCCGATTTTGTAATCGCTGAATTCATCCTGCATTTCCAAATCAACAGCTGAAAAATCGCTTGGGTCCAGGATTTGAATTATTTTTGGAGACATTGATATTATTGTTGTTGTCTCTATTTCATCTGCCTTTTTAACAAGTCTGATATTGTCCATATTCTTTAATGGAATGTTGTGCTTTTTGTTTGTTTTAATATCTGTTCCGACGACACGGTTTTTGTCAATGTCTGTTACCTGAATTATCTTATCTTCAAATTCAATAATGTCGCCGTTTTCAAATTCAGGAATTCTTACAGAAATCCATATCCTGTAAAGGCCTTTTCCGGTTGACTTGTCTTCGCTGATGAGCCTTGGGGACTCTTTAATAACGCCGCCAAATTCATCTTTCAGGTTTTCAGCTACTTTGCGGCCGGTCTTAAATGATCCTATATAGTAATCATATCCTTCCTTAAGTTTTGCAATTTGAGGACAATAGGCCAGTTTATCCACTTTTGCCTGTTTATCCAGTGTCCTTGCCACTATTTCATCAGCTTTTTCATATTCTTCAGCTTTTATTTCACGATTGTCTGCTCTGAACTGAATCACGGTTTCATAATAGCCTGACTGCATTTTGCTGCATGGCGGACAGACCGTCTTTAAGATTCTTACTTGTGTGTCATGGCTTTCATCAATTGAAACTCCGTACACTTCACCGACAGCTTCAACAAAACATTCGGCTATTGTTCCTTTTATCTGGTCAATTTCAAGGTTAATCTCTTCATTTTCAACCAGGTCGTTGACTTTTATGTTTCTCTCTAATGCACGATAGATTATCTCTTCTTCTGGAAGATATGATTCGCTCCATTTGCCTTCTTCCAGACGGCTATTGCAGTGGCTGCATATTTCCACATTGATGTTTTTTGGTATTTCAATCATTTTGAAGTCTTTTAAAAAACAGTCAATACAGATTTCTCCAACCATCTTTTTGTTTTCGCTTCCGCATTCTATACAAAACATAAAAATCATTCAAAATAAGTAAAAAGATAAAAAAATTATAATTGTTTGAGGGGAGCTGTTGCACCGCATGCGGAGCATTTCAATAGGAAAATTCTGCCTTCCCTTATAATTTTAGTATCCGGTCTGTTACATTCATGACAGATAACGTATTTGTCTACATAATCTTCAATTCTTTCATTGATTAGGTAATGGGTAAATTTACCTTGCAGGATTGCTCTGGAACCGTCTACATTACCTGCAGTACCTAATTCTCTCATTAAAAATTTTAATAAATGTTGAGGGTCTCTGTTTAAACCTTCACTCACTTCTTTAAAGTTTTTGATGAACGTTCTATTACCTTGGATATCTGAATAAGCTTTAGGAATCTTAAATCTTTTATGTTCAAATACTTCAGGAGGTAATTGGTCTATTGCTCTTTCTAATAAATCTTCATATTTATCCATATTATCTCTCCATAAAAATTAGTATAAGTATAATATATTAAATATGATTTTAATCCTTTATTAAGTTATGGTAAGAATCATATCCCGAAGAGTTCTCTTGCATTTTCTCCAGTTATTTTGATGACATCATCTTCCGCCATATCCAATTCTTCAGCTATTTTTCTTATGATGTATCTTAAGTTAAGCGGCGTGTTTTTTTCTCCCCTCTTTTCTTCGGGAGTCAGATATGGTGAATCGGTTTCCACAAGCATGTGGCTGATATCTATTTCCTTTACCATTTTCCTTGTTTTCTTGTTGTTTTTATGGGTAACGGGTCCACCTATTCCGATATAAAATCCCAGTTTGATAAATTCCCGTGCCATTTCAGCCGAACCCTGATAGCAGTGCATGGATCCCGCCACATCATGTCTTTTCAATATGTCCAGTGTATCCTGCATCGATTTTCTTGAATGAACTATCACGGGCAAATCATGTTTTTCTGCAAGATTCAGCATTTTTTCAAAGAGTTCCTTTTGCTCATCCTTATTGTCTTTTCTGTGGTAATAGTCAAGGCCTATCTCGCCTACTGCAATTACCTTATCGTTATTGAGCTGTTCGTCCAATAAAGAAAGGTTTTCATCTGTAATTTCATCTGCAAAGCTATGAAAATATCCCAAAGCGGCGTAGACATTTTCATATCTGTCGGTTAATCTTAATATTTCCTTATTGCTTAGGGGGTCAGTGCCGTTTAATATTAAAGAGATATCATTTTCTGCAGCTTTCTCTATTATCTCTTCTGCATTTTCAATTTCGCTATTGTAAATGTGGCAGTGGGTATCTATTATCATGAAAATCCTCTATAGAATTCCTTGCATTAAGCTTTTATTGTTTAAATTTCTAATAAATATATAACAAATTAAACTAAATTAAATTTTTTGGTGAGTGTATATGGATGAAAAGTTTTCAAGAACAGAAATGCTTCTTGGAAATGATGGAATGGAAAAATTGAACAATGCCAAAGTTGCCATTTTTGGTCTTGGGGGCGTAGGCTCTTTTGTTTGTGAAGGGCTTGCCAGAAGCGGCATAGGCAATTTTATTCTGGTGGACTTTGACAAAGTGGATGAAAGCAATATCAACAGGCAGCTTATTGCAACGGTAAATACAATAGGCAAATATAAGGTTGACTTGATGAAAGAAAGAATTCTTGAAATCAATCCCGATGCAAATGTTGAAATATATAAGGAATTTTACATGGCGGACTCTAAAAGCAACATCATTACCGAAGATTTGTCATATGCTGTCGACTGTGTCGATACGATGATGGCAAAGATTGCAATCATATGCAGTTGTGATGCCATAAATGTTCCTGTTATTTCTTCAATGGGAACCGGAAACAAATTGGACCCTTCAATGTTTGAGATAGCTGATATTTATGAGACATCAGTATGTCCGCTTGCCAGAATAATGAAAAAGGATTTAAAAAAGAGAAATATAGAGAAACTTAAGGTGGTCTATTCCAGGGAACATCCGATAAACACAAATGACGCTCCCATAAATCAGAATAGGAAATACAAAGTAAAAGGCAGTGTTTCTTTTGTACCCTCCGTTGCGGGATTAATGATTGCTGGCGAAGTGATAAAAGACATTATTGGCAGATAAACTCAGTCTAACAATCATGGGATGGCCTGAAAGTTTCAATATTAAAGAATTTAATTTACATTATTTATATAGGATGATTTCCAAATATATTTTTATCACATGGCGGGATTAGTATAGTGGCAGTGCACATGAACAGAAGTCATGAGGCGTTGGTTCAATTCCAGCATCCCGCCCCCTTTTTTTAAAGCTGGTGATAGAATGATGGAATATTCTGATGCTAAATTCAAGAAAATGCAATCTCAATTGCAGGAATATTTTGACGATTATTTTTTAAAAGAAGATTTTTTATTCAGGCTTGACTGTGATGTTGGTGAGGTTTGGAATCTTTATCTGGACAGTTTTCCGCCTGAAATCAAGGGAATATATTATGAAAAGCCCTGGCATGACTGTCAAAGGTGCTGGTCATGGTTTAGGACAATGGCAAATGTTGTCATGATTGACGATAACTATGAAATTAAGACCTTGTTTGATTTTGAAACGATTCCAGAATATCGCGATGTCTTTAAGACATTGGATGAATTTTTAAAAACGAAACAGGTCAAGGATTTATTTTTACATGACAAATCCTCTGTTGGCGTTTTCCGCTCATTTACTGAGCATGAGGATTGGTTTGAGGAATGCCATCACTTTTATTTGGACATTCCGGATAAGTTTTATAAAGGCTCAGATGAGTTGGCTTCTGAAATCGGTGATGCCAGAACCCAAAGAAAGCTCTTTGAGGATACCTTGAATCTGATTTCTGTAGATGCAGTCGATACTGTATTGGAGCTTGTCTATTCCAAAACCCTATATAGGTCAAATCAATGGAAAGATACTCTTGAAGGTTTAAGGGATGTATTAAAAAATTATGAACAGATTGATTCAAAATGCGATTTGAACAACTGGTTCTGGAAAAAATCAGCCACATTGCCCCGTAACATTGTCCATATCAAAAATACGAGTATGGGAACTTTACTCTTAGACATTACAGAAGGCAAGGATTTGGAGGAGGCGGTCACCAACTATGAGAAAATCACCGCTCCGGAAAATTATCAGAGACCCAAGGCAATCTATACGGATGAAATGCTTGAGGAAGCAAAAGCTAAAATCGCCGAATTGGGCTACATGGATAGCCTCGAGCGCAGATTTGCAAAGCTTGAAGACATTTCAATAAACAACGTGCTTTTTGCAAACAGGGATGTCAGGGCAAGTATCGGCGACAGCATATTTGATGAGCTTAAAAAGAATGTCTCAAGAAAGGTTCATAATTTCGACACGGTCTCTGAAATCAGTTTGGATGAATTCATTAATAATGTTCTTCCCCGCGCACAGGAAATAAGCCTATATGTTGATTCAAAATTTAAAAACAATTTCGTTTCACTTATCGCACCATTGAATGAGGATGCTCCAAGCATGTTTCAATGGGATAATCCTTTCAGTTGGACTTATGAAAACAACATTACCGACAGCCTTATGAAGGAACAGGTTAAGAAGATGGGCGGAGATGTTGATGTCGATTTGAGATTTTCCATTCAGTGGAATGATGGCGATGTTTGGGACAAGAACGACCTGGATGCCCATTCAACCGAACCTGACGGCAATGAAATCTATTTTAGTAAAATGAAAAGCAAAAAAACAGGCGGCTGGCTGGATGTGGATATCATCAATCCGGTTAATGGTGAAATTGCCGTTGAAAACATTCAATATAAGCATAAGGATAAAATGATTGAAGGGGAATATCTCTTCAGGGTCCATCAATACTCTTATCGCGGTGGAGACGGCGGTTTTAAGGCCGAAGTGGAATTTGATAATAGAATTCATAGTTTTGATTATCCTAATAAGCTTTCTCAGGGCGAATATGTTAATGTGGCAAAAGTCAAGCTTAAGGATGGATTATTCACGCTAACGGACTTGATTGGTTATCAGATTCGCCTTTCCAATACTAATCATTGGAATATTGCACTGGAGGATTTTGTTCCTGTTTCTCTGATTTGCTTCAGTCCAAATTATTGGAATGATAATGAATTTGGAAACAAGCATATCTTTTTCATGCTTAATGATTGCATAAACGATACGAATCCAAGCGGTTGGTTCAATGAGTACTTGAACAATGAACTGCATCCGAACAGGAAAGTCATGGAGGCATTGTCTTCAAGGATAAGGGTTGAAGACACTGAAAACCAACTGTCCGGTGTAGGATTCAGCCTGGGCAAACTTGGAGAAAGAAAAGTAACAGTAAAAGTCAAAACAAATAATATCGATAGGATATGGAATGTAATCATGTAGGAGGAAGCATATATGTGGATAGAAGCGCTGTCAAAGAAATTGAGATTTGAATATAACGGTTTGATAAGCATAGAAGATCTTTTTGATTTGAGATTGAATGAATTGGATGAGATTTACAGAAAGCTTAAAAAGGAATTGGATGAGTATAAACAGTACTCCTGCGATTCTCTCTTGGATAAGGATGATGAAAAGGATAAAACCTGCGGTGAATTGCAGCTGAAAATCGATGTGGTGACTGCAGTATTCAATCATCTTAAAAAACAGCAGGAAGAATTGCAAAGAAGAATTGCTCTTCAAAATCAAAAAGATAAGATTTTGGGCATAATAGCCGATAAGGAAAACGAAGAGTTAAGCAATAAAAGCATTTCAGAATTGAAAGAACTTTTAGATGATATCTAAATTCTTCTAATTCTTTTTTTCAGGTGATTTTTTATGAACGATGATAAATCCACAGTACTGGATGAAATCGCTGGAATTGGGGATGAAAATAAGCTGTTTGAGATTTTTAAAGATAATAATGATTTGGGGATAAAATACGCTATTGTCAATCGGATTGATGATGATTCGATTCTATATGAAATATTTTCAAAAGAAAAAAATCCGTTTATCAAAAGCATGGCTTTAATGAGGATTTCATCAGATATTGTGGATTATGATGATTTCAATAATCTGGATGCATATGAAAAAATCACATATATTGAAACCCGCTCTAATGAATCCCTATTATTTGAGGCTGCTGAAAAGGATGAAGATTTTCATGTAAGAATGGCTGCAATCTATAAGATTTCAGATAGGGATTTCCTTTTGAAAATGGCTGATGCACATGAGGATTATAATACTCGTGTTGTTATTTATAAAAAACTGAATGATAAATCTCTTTTTGAAGAAATCACTGGTGAAGATCTAACGCAATCCCGTATTGAATTGGTTAGATGTTTGGGCAATGAGAAATTCCTGGCCGATATCGCCATCAACGATTCTGATGCGGATGTCCAGATTTCCGCCTTGAAAAAATTAGAAAGGCCTGATTTTTACTTCAACCTTTTAAAAGATACTTTGGATGCTAATCAGTTAAGGGAATATATTAAAGTTCTTGCCCTAAACAGTTTTTCAGCAGATATTAGGGATTTTGATGATTTCAATAGTCTGGATGTTTATGAAAAGATTTCCTATATTGAAAGCCAATCCAATGAATCGTTATTCCATAATGTTGTTGAAAAGGATAAAGATTTTAAGGTAAGACTGGCTGCAATTGATAAGATTTCAGATAGGGATTTTCTTTTGAAAATGGCCGAAACTCACGCAAATTATGGTATTCGGGTGGTTATTTATAAAAAACTATGCAACAAATCTCTTTTGGAAGAAATCACGGGTGAAAATCTCATGGAATCTCGCATTGGTCTGGTTAAAGATTTGGACAATGAGAAATTCCTGGAAGACATTGCATTTAATGATTCTGATGTGGAAGTCCAGATTTCCGCCTTGAAAAAGTTAAATAAACCTAATTTTTACATCACTCTATTAAAGAATACCTCAAATCATGATGATATAGAAAAAGTGATAGATGATATTAAAGATGAATCAAAATTAATGGAGGTTGTAATGTTTTGCTCTTCAGATTCATTCACCGTTGAAAATGCCGTCAACAATATTACAAATCCTTCTGTTTTATTTGAATTATATCGAAAAGGATCTTCTTTTATTCGAAAAACAGTCATGAAAAAATTAACATTTGGAAATGTCTTTTCCAGGGAAAAAATTACAGATAAAATCAGTATCTGGAGTAAGCTTTTAAGCATTTGCAGTGAAGATGCATTGGTTGATGTTGTAATGGATGATTCTTATGAAAATCTTCGGGGCGATGCAGTTAAACTGATTAATGATGAGGAAATTTTAGCAGATATTGCAAAAAATAAACCGGAGATTTTTATTCGAAGGGCTGCGGTTGAAAAGATTAGGGATGAGGATGTTTTGGCTGAGGTTGCAATGAATGATTCTGATAGCTCTATTCGAAGATTTGCTGTTGGAAGGATTAGGGATGAGGATGTTTTGGCTGAGGTTGCAATGAATGATTCTGATAGCTCTATTCGAAGATTTGCTGTTGAAAAGATTAGTGATGTGGACGTTTTGGCTGAGATTGCTAGAAATGATTCTGATAAGCATGTTCGACAGGATGCTGTTGAAAAGATTAGTGATTGGGATGTTTTGGTTGAAATTGCAATGAATGATTCTGATAGCTATGTTCGAATGGCTGTGACCGAAAAGATTGGATATGATGCTTTTTTTGATATTTTAAGCAATAACTGTTTTGATGGCGAAATATCTCCAGAGGTTGATGATGATGCTTTGGCGGATATTGCTATAAATGATTCGGATTGGAAGACTCGTGTTGAAGCTGTTCGTTGCATCGCAAATCAGGATATCCTGCTGGATATTGCAAAAAATAAGCCTGATGAGGAAATTGGGCATGTTGCCTTTGAAATGATTGATGATGATGTTTTGGCAGATAGTGTAGTGAATGACTATAGTTGGGATTTTTGTAGTCAAGCTATTCGCTTCATTAGTGATAATGATGTTTTGGCAGATATTGCAATGAAGCATCCCATAGGTCAAATTGGAGAAATGGCTATTGATGAGGTTAGTGATTTGGATTTATTGGCTGATATTGCAAGGAACAATTCTGCAGGGGATGCTCGAATGGGTGCACTTAAAAAAATCAGTGACGAGGATATTTTAGTTGATATCTTAAGGAATGATTGTGAGTGGTCTGTCCGCGAAGCTGCTTTAAAAAATATTTCGAACACCAATACACTGCAGAAGATGATTTTGGAAAATTTCGGATATTTTTCAGTTGGCAGCTATTCAGCATTCAAACGCAATTATGATGAAATGATTTATGAATCCATTGGAGACGGTGTTTATGAGGAGATTCTTGATAAGTTTTCGGATGAATCTGTCCTGATAGATATGCTTCATGAAAAGCTTTTCGGTGATTTTCGTGTACTGATTGTTCGAAGACTCATCTCAGAGGATGCTTTAAGAAATCTTGCATTGGATGATTTGGATTATCGCGTAAGGTTGGAGGCAGTCAAAAATCCGAACTTCTGCGATGGGAAAACTTTTGCTCAGATAGTGCAATCAGACCATAATGATGCCGTGCGTTTAGAGGCCTTAAAGCGAATTGATGATAAGGATTTGCTTGAGGAAATCACTAATGATTCAAATCCTCTATTGAGATTATATGCATTTGAAAGATTGGGAAAAAATATCTCATTAAATGAAAATGATGTTTCATTTGACGATATCGATTTGACTTCAATACCCGCAATTGAAGATGAAAACATGCTTTGTGCTATTGTAAAGAATGCTCCTTCATCTTCCATCCGCAAATATGCCTTTGACAAAATCCGGGATGAGCGTATTTTGGCCAATATTGTCTGTCACAGCAGGGAATTCATGAACAGGGCATTGAACAAAATCACGGATAATTCATTGCTCTTAAATATTGCACTGTACTGCACAGACTCAACTGCAAAAAGAAAAGCCATCAAGAAAATTGATGATGAGAAATTTTTGCTTGATGCAGTTCAAAACAATCCGTACAACGAAATTTCAGAATACATTATAGGCCGCATCAGGGACGAATCCCTTTTAGAAATCATCGCATTCAACAATTCCAATCCGTACAACAGAAAAGCGGCAGTCAACAAAATCCAAAATCCCGACATTATAATGCGCCTTGGAGAAATCGAATCTGAAGAGGTAGTATGTGCAGCTATCGTTCGAAAAACTCAGGATAGGTCTCTATTGGAATATGTTGGCCTTTCAAATCCGTGCAAAACCGTAAGAAGATATGTGGGAAGCGTAACAGATGATGATGAGCTACTGTACAAATTCGCTTTAAAAGAGTATGAATATGACAACAGGCGTGAGCTGATATCCAGATTGACCAATGAAGAATATATTTACAGGTTGCTTAAAAGGGAAAGTCATGATAAAGTTTTTGATGCCGATTTTGAGATTACAAATCAGGATATGCTGATTGATTTGGCCAAAAACTCATATTCGTCTGCCGCTAGAAAGTATTGCTTGAAAAATATAAAAGACAGGTCAATTCTTCTGGATTTTGTTTATGGCTCTCCATTTACTTCACATGAACCTAAGGATAAATCTGTGTGGGAAGGTATTCAATATGATGGTTATAATGACAAGATGTTATGTCTTTCTATTCTATCAAATCCTGATTTTGATGACATGGGAATGATAGAGGATTTTTTAATTGAAAATCATATTGGGATATGTGGGGGGTTATTAAGGCTTCGCGACAAGATTACTGAAATCTCTTCAATATATAAAATATTATTAAATTGCAAATCAAAGTATGTTCGCCAGGTATTCAAGTCTAAACTTGAATATTCTACGGAATATGAAAATCATGATAATCATGATGATGAAGATAGTGGACTAAGGGGTCTTGGTGCATTATTTGGAACACGACATGATGATAATGATAATCATGAGAATGATGATGAAGTAAGTGATGAAGATGTTATTGTTAATCTTGGTGCATTATTCGGATAGTGCTTTCTAAAATTGGAAATTTAAAAAATATTCTTAAAATAGAATAATGCTTTTGGAGAGTATTGTCTGCAATATGCTTCTACGTGTATTATTCGAATATGAATAATATCACAAAATTAAAGATTTGATTGATTCAGATGATGAATCTAAACGAGAAACGGATAAATCTTTCTTCATTAGCTGAATTTGATAGAGTTCAAAAATGTTTAAATACTGATATGCACATAAACTTTAAGTGAAAGATTGGAAGGTAAAAGCTTCATCTTGAAGTTCAGCCCCTCTAAGCTTCGTCTCCACGGGAGGCGACATTATTTCGGCATTGGGGTTCTTCAATCTCTCAGAATACTCTTTTTATTCTTCCATAAAAATCAAAAGTAACGCTAATAATAGTACTACAAGCTATTTTAAATCTAAAGCAGGATTTCTATACTCTTTTCCAGTATCCGCTGTTTGGTTCGTAAAGAATTCCTCTTTGCTGCAGTGTTCTAACTAAGCTTTCAACTTTATCTTCACTGACGCCGTGTTTTTCTTCCATATTGCTTTTTAAAACACTTAATGGGGCTTGGCCGTTATATTCCTCTTCGAGCAATTTGACTTCGTCTACAAGAGTGCTCATTTTATCTCTTTCGGATTTTGGTCTTCCTCCGCCAACAATGTCTGCTTCAATTTCACCGGTTTCAGGATCTACTCCGGCATCTTTAAGGGATGCCATTTGAAGTCTCACTGCCTTTTTAGCGTCGTCCTTATCCACAACTTCTTTTAATTTCACCTTAGCACATGCCTCGGATAAACGAATAATGGCTTCAAGTTGTCTTGCTGTAATTGGAACAACAGTGTTTTCTTCAGTATTGCCGCTGCTGTTTCTTGTATCCACATAGAAATTCTTCAATACTTCGTTTGCTTCATCACTTAAAACAGGATTAATGTTTTTACGCGCATAAGCAATGTATTTTCTGAGTAAATCAGGCTCAATTTCATAATCTACTGTATTGGACTGGTGAATATTGAGAATGTGCTGTGCAAGCTCTGAATCTCCTTTTCTGCTTGGCTTATCTTCAACAATCCATATTAAATCAAAACGGGATAAAATTGGAGGCGGCAATTCGATCTGGTCAGCTAATACTTTAAACCTGTCAAACCTTCCAAATTTAGGGTTTGCCGCTGCAAGAACGGAACATCTTGAATTTAAAGTTGCCATAATTCCTGCTTTTGCAATACTTACGGTTTGCTGTTCCAGAGCTTCGTGAAGTGCTGATCTGTCTTCTGAACGCATCTTGTCCAGTTCGTCAACACATACATTTCCCTGGTCTCCTAAAACCAGTGCACCTGCTTCCAGTGACCATCCACCTAATTCGTCTCTGACCGCAGCTGCAGTTAAACCTGCACCGGTAGTACCTTTACCACTTGTATAGATGCTTCTTGGAGCTAATTTGGAAACGTACTTAAGAATCTGGGACTTACCGATACCGGGGTCTCCTACAATGAGAATATGGATATCTCCCCTTAAACGGGTTTCATCTTCAAGCTGCTTTGCAGATCCTCCAAACAGCTGTAGTGCAATTGACTCTTTTACATCACGATAACCTTTGATTGAAGGAGCGGTTGACTTGATAATCTTTTCATAAATGTTAGGGTCTTTTGACAGCTCCAGAATTTGCTCTTCATCTTCCGGGGATAAATGCAGCTCTTCAAATTCCTGTTCCAAAGGCTCTATGTGATTGACATAAATGTAATTTTTGAATTTGCCGCTGCGCTCTTCTCTAAATGTCTTTAAAGTTCCTGTAATTCTTACCTTATCTCCAGGATTCAATTCATCTACTAAATCATCTTCCAAAATCATCAACATCTGTTTAGGTTCGGTTCCTCCGGATAAATTCTCTAAAGGTTCCTGCATTCTTGCCGTTTGTGTATCAATATAATGTGATTCTTCCTGAAGCAGTCTGAATGACCTTCCGCCACATTCTCCGCATAGTGACGGCTCCAATATTGTTCTGTCGGAAGTCTGCTCTACTTCATGAAGACGCATACAGCCTCTACATTCAAAAACTGCTGTTTCAATACGTGGTCTTATTTCATCTGTTTTCCTGACGATACCTTCTGCAGAGACAAATGTTCCAATATATTTACTCAATAATATCTTTAAAGGAATTATGTTTGTCACATTCTTGAAGCGAATATTCAAATCCGCATCCTTAGCCAGGGGGTCGATATTTTTAACAGCAATTTGGGCAGCTTCAATAACTTCTTCAGGCTTATCTATTAACAAATCCGCCAAGTCTGGATCAAACACTTCCAAAGTATTATAATCTACGGTCAGCGATCTGTTATCTGGGTATGTTTCGAGGATTTCAAACACGTCATCCTTGTATGACGTTGCAAAAAATTCCTCAAATTTCGCAATTGATGTTTGTGATTTAGTAGTAGATTTCATTATTATTACATTACTTTTTCTTACTTAAAAAATAATTGGATGGTGCAGTTGATAGGTAACAGTTATATATTAAAATTAATAAAAATTATGTTAATATAAGATATTGAGGATATTATGAGAAAATCAAGATTAAGCTTATTTAAATCTACTTCCATGTTAATTTCTGTTGTTGGAATTGTCATGATTATCGCTACGATTATTGTTGTGGCTTATGTAGGTTTTAGTGTTGTTAACGAATCAATTACTGATGAAATATCTTCTGGAAACCAGTATGATGATTTGGCTGATTTAAAATCCCAATATGGTGATTTGAATTCCAAATTCGAATCTGTAAAGTCCACTTATTATTCTGGTACTCAGGATGATATTCAAAAATACAATGATGCTAAATTAGAGCTTTCACGAGCATCCTCTGCTATTGACAATGTTCAGTCTGCACTTGATTCAGGTAAACCGTCAAATGAGGTTGACAGCAGAATCGAGTTTGCAAAAGAAAAATTGGCTGAGGCTCGCCAAGCATTTGAAAATCTCTAATTTTTCTATTTATTTTTTTACTCTGTGCTTGTAGCCCAATCCCACAACGTACATTTCAGAACTTTTTTTACGTGATGATGGCGGTTTTGTAGTTTTGACTTGTCTGAATTTCTTTTTGAGTCCGTCCAGCATTTCCTTGTATTCGGGGCCCTGAAATACTTTCATGACAAGATTGCCTTTGTGCTCTAAAATGTTGTCTGCTATTCCAATGACGGAATTTGTCAGATCTATTGACCTTAATTGGTCCAGGTTTTTAATACCGCACAGTTCCGGAGACGCATCACTCATAACAACTTTCGCCTTTCCTCCGATGACGCGCATAATCTTTCCCTGAACTTCCTGTGTGGTAAAGTCCCCTTTGATTCTATAATAATTCTCTTCCGGAAGGGCTCTTATGTGGTTGAGGTCAACGCCGACTACAATGCCCTCTTCGCCTACCTTTTCCAAAGCTACCTGTGACCATCCGCCTGGGGCCGCCCCAAGGTCAACTACGGTATTGGCCTGTTTAATGATTTTATACTTTTTATCCAACTGTTTAAGTTTGTATGATGCTCTTGAGCGATAATCTTCTGCTTTTGCTCTTCTGTAATATGGATCGTTTTTTCTCTCCATCTGCCATTTGCTTCCCATCTTTATTCCTCCGGATATTGTGAAAAATCAAGCGCACTGCATACTGGATTTCCAATTTTGACTATTTCCACATCAACGTTTTTATCGTTAACTTCAAGTAACATCACGGTTCTGTCTGCAAGCCTAGGCACTATCGGGCTTCCCGGATTTAAAAGCAGCACATCTTCAACCTGCTCTATTTTCGGCTGATGTGAGTGTCCCGTAACCAGTATATTGACGTCCAGCTGTTTTGCCAGATATAATAGCTGCTGGGTATCTGCCCTCGGATAAACTTCCCCATGAGCCACTCCGATTCTAACGCCTTCAACATCAATCACTCTGGCCTTCGGCAAGTCTAAACCTGCAAGCCTGTCCATATTTCCCTGAATTGCCATTACGGGAGCTATTTCTTCCAGCTCATCAATGACTGACTGTGTTGTCAGGTCTCCAGCATGAATGATTAAATCAGCATCTTTAAATGATTCTAAAACTTTTGTAGGTATTACTCGTGCTCTGTCTGGGATATGTGTATCTGAAATTAATCCTATTAGCATAATTTTTCCTCTATTATACTCTGTTCATTATCATTTTTAAATTTTTAACATGGTTTTTCTATATTTTACAACCTTGGAGATTCAAATAAAAACAGTTATTAATTCATAAATATATAAATAATATCATCATCTTCGAGGATTGATTTTATGGGTGAAGTTAAAAAAGAAGATATATTGGAGATTTTAAGTAAATACGATAAGGATGAAATAACACTCGCTACCCTTGGAAGTCACACTTCTTTGCATATCTTGCAAGGTGCAAAAGAAGAAGGCTTTAGAACAGCTATTGTCTGTCAAAAAGGAAGGGAAATTCCTTATCAAAGATTCGATGTTGCTGACGAATATATCATTGTCGATGAATTCAAAGACATAGTCAATGAAGACGTTCAACAGCAATTAAGAGATATGAATGCTATTGTGATTCCTCACGGTTCATTTGTAGCTTATGCCGGTTTGGATAATGTCGAAGATAAATTCAATGTTCCTATGTTCGGTAACAGGGACGTTTTAAGATGGGAAGCAGAAAGAGATAAGGAAAGAGCATTGCTTGTTGAAGGTGATGTGCGTATCCCTTACAAATATGACAGCCCAGATCAAATCGACAGGCCTGTAATGGTAAAATTCCCTGGAGCAAGAGGGGGAAGAGGTTACTTTGTAGCATCATCTACAGAAGAATTTGATGCTAAAATTGACGCCATGAAGGCACGTGGCTGGTTAGACGACTCTGATGTTGAAGCAGCTCACATTGAAGAATATGTTTCCGGTTGTAATTACTGTATACACTATTTCTACTCAGCTTTAGACGATAAGGTTGAATTGATGGGAATGGATACAAGATACGAATCAAGTATTGATGGTTTTGTAAGAATGCCTGCAAAAGATCAATTGGATATCGATTTAAGTCCTTCTTATGTTGTTACCGGTAATCACCCTGCCGTTATTCGTGAATCATTACTTCCGCAGGTATTTGATATTGCTGATAAGTTAACAGAAAGCGCTAAAAAATTAGTTGCACCTGGATTAAACGGTCCGTTCTGTATGCAAACATTAGTAAACGATAATTTGGAAGTAATCTGTTTTGAAATTAGTGCAAGAACTGATGGTGGAACAAACACATTTATGGATGGATCTCCTTACTCATACTTGACTTACGGCAAACCGATGAGTATGGGTAGAAGAATTGCTTTAGAAATTAAAAATGGTATAGAAAGAGACGAATTAGAAAAAATAATAACATAATTAGTTATTATTTTTCTTTTTATTTTTATTTTTTCCAATTTTTTGCTTTTTTTCGTATTCTACTTTTGCTTTTTCACGACTTCTTTTAGCCCATGCACCAACAAAGCCGATAAATGCGCCTATAAGAAGAATAATTATTACTACGCTTATCGCACCAAAGTCTGTTAAGAAAAATCCGCTGAATTCTCCAAATGTTCCGGTCAATGCTAAATATACGATTGGCGTTGCTGCAATTGCACCGAGTATTGCGCCGTATTTAATGTCTTTAGCCGTATATCCGACATATAACAGTCCGACTGATGAAAATAACATTAACCACTCAAGTCCTCTTGATGCAATAATTGTCAGTCCTGCAGATATTGCAGCACCTATTACTAATGCTTTAAAGTCAACATCACTTGCTAAATCCATAGTTTATCCTCCTATCTTTTTTTTGATGAAAGCAGCCCTCCAAAGGCTCCAGTAATTCCCATGACTATTGCATAGTAGATTATATTTTTCACAACTTCAATTAAACTCGCCGCTCCGGACAGGGTAAATCCTGTAAGTCCGCCTAAAACTCCGGCCATGCTTCCTCCCACTGTAGCAAGTATAATGAAAAGCACAGCACCTACAATAGTGCCGAATGCTCCAGCAACAGCAGCATTCCACATTCCGCCTAAAGCTCCTGAATGGGCCATATAACCTACAATAAATCCAACAATTAATAATCCAATAAATTCATAACGTCCAAAGAATGCCTGTACACAAACAGCTAAAATAAAACCGGTAATCACCGCACTCCATTTAGTCATAATTTCACCTTTAATTAATTATTATGAATATTAATTAGCCGTCATATTATAAAAAGATTTGCGATTTCAGTATATGTCTGATAGCTTGTCTTTGATTTTTTCAAGTACTGCCAGATGCATTCTTTTTGTAAATTCCGCCCTGTCGTTCTGGTTTAAAACATCAAGATATCCCTGTGAAACCAAATTGAAAGCAAATGGTGTTGGAATAACCGTATTGATAGTTTTTATTTCCATTTCTTCTGATGCAATCCATTCTATTACTTTTTGTGCGTTTTCAACATCCATATAATCTTCCAGGGCTTCCCTTTTTGATTCTTTCAATATCGGGAAATTCTCATCCATCTCCTGGACGAATTTGAGCAGTATTTTTCCACGCACTTGCTGGCGTCCGACGGACTTGGATTCTCCCTTGTATCTTCTGAGGGTCATCAGAGAACGCCCGGCGCAGTGTCTGAATCTGCTGGCAAGAGTTTCTGTTTTTTCAAGTGACTGGGTAAGTATCGGACGGAAATTTTCCGGAGTCAATTCTTTAAACGATTCAAGCCCGCCGATTTTGCTGTCTGAACTTAAGTAAAATCCATTGTCTGATATGGATATCGTGACATTCATATTGTATCTTCTTGCCACCAAGTAAGCTACTGCACGGGAGAGTGCATCATTTACCTTTCTTCCAAACAAACTATGAAATATTACAAAGCGTCTTCCACCAAAACCACGGTAGTATTCAATCAACAATTTCCTGTTGCTTGGAATCTGGGCATACTTGAACTGTTCGACAAAATATTCATAGATTGAATTTGCAGCAAAATCATCAACATAAAGATAGTCATAGATGAATTCCATAATGTCTTGTTTGCTACGTCTATATTGAAACATTGAATCCATATGTGCTCTAAAGCGCTGAATGTCCATTGCCAAATCAAATGACAATGGCAGCTGCTGTGAAAACCATGATGGGATTGTTGGAGGTCCGCTTGAAGGTGAAACGTTGATTGTCATGCCTTTGCCGTAATTGAACCTGTATGTATTTCCACCTAAAACAAAGGTGTCTCCCTTTTTAAGCCTTTCCATAAACTCCGCTTCGATTTTACCGACAGTTTCACCGTCACATTTAACCAGAACTCCGGAACTGTCGGGTATGGTACCAATATTTGTTGAATAAAGCATTCTGGCCAATTTTCCACGTTTGCCGAAGGTGTTTTCCTTATAGTCAATCCATATTTTTGCATAGACATACCTGTCTTCAAGCTGAGGGTATTCGCCGGCCATATAGCTTAAGACATCCTCATAATCGTCCCTTGTAAGGTCTTTATAACAGTAGCTTTTTCTGATCACGTCATATGCATAGTCAATGTCCCATCTGTTTTCAATGCTCATTCCATAAATGTGCTGGGCCAGCACGTCAAGACAATTTTTCGGAATCTGGATTTTATCGATTTTTCCCTCTTTGGCATTCTTCAAAAGGATGGAGCATTCAACCAGGTCATCCCTGTCAGTTACAATAATTTTTCCCCTTGATTTTTCATGCAGCCTGTGACCGCTTCGCCCGATTCGCTGAAGGGCCCTTGAAACTGATTTCGGTGAGTTGATAAGAACCACCAGGTCTATATAGCCGATGTCAATACCCAATTCCAGTGACGTGGATGACACTACCGCTTTGAGCTTTCCTTCCTTTAGGCTGTTTTCGGTTTCCAGTCTGACTTCCTTTGAAAGGGAGGAATGGTGTGCCATGATGTTTCTGCTGTTGTAATTCATCGGAAACATTTTCTTGAGATTGTAGACAAACCTTTCAGTTCCGCTACGGGTATTTGTAAAAATCAGGGTAGTTTTGTTTTCCTGAATCAAATCGTCAAGCATGCTGTATAATCCCAAGCGCGTATCCTCCTCATCGGCAATGGTGATGTCGCTTACAGGACACATCACTTCCATATCCAAATCTTTCAGGTAATTGATGTTGACGATTTCGCAGTTTCTTTCAACGCCATATTCATAGCCGACAAGAAAACGGGCCACCTCATCCAATGGACTTACTGTGGCGGAAAGACCGATTCTTGTAAAATTGCCCACCAAATGCTGCAGTCTCTCAAGAGACAGGCTCAGATGAACTCCACGCTTGTTTTCAGCCAATGAATGGATTTCATCAACAATGACGTATTTCACATGGCTCAGCTTCTCTCTGAATTTCGGGGCGACAAGAAGGATGGAGAGGGTCTCTGGTGTTGTAATTAAAATGTGCGGCGGCACCTTAAGCATTTTCTGTCTCTGATACTGTGTCGTATCTCCGGTTCTTACGGCCTTTCTGATGCCCAGGGGTTTTCCTGCAATCTCTTCAATTTCCCTTAACGGCTCATCCAGATTCTTTTCAATATCGTTATCCAGAGCCTTCAGGGGAGAGATATAAATGCAGTAAACTTTGTCTTCAAGTTCTCCCTTTTCCGAGAGAGTTGTAAGCTCGCTGATTATTGATAAAAAGGAGGTCAGTGTTTTACCAGAGCCTGTAGGTGATGAAACCAGAATATTTCTGTTTTTATGAATTTCAATAATTGATCTTTTTTGAGCAGGCGTAAAGTCATCAAACTTATTGTCAAACCATTGTCTGACCCAGGGATGCAATATCTTATAGATGGCCTTTTTCGAGTAATTTTTTGTCTGCTCATGAATCATATTATCAGTTTTTCAAATTGTGTTAAAGATTATATATTTACTAAATCTAATAATTAATATATTGATATTAGAGGTTATAAAAATGCCTAATTTGACTATGGATGAAGCGATAGAAAATCTTAAAAATGAAGATGTGAGTGTTAGAAAAGAAGCTGTTGAATCATTAATCGGTGTGACTGATGAAGCAGCTATTGACCCGTTAATTGAAGCTACAACCGATGAAAATGCACAGGTCAGATTTAAAGCTGCCGAAATTTTAGGAAATATGGGAAATGTTGCATTCGATAGATTGGCTTCCAAATTCACCTCTGAAAGCGGCAAGAATAAAAGATTTTTAGCATTCGCTTTAAAAGAAACCAATAATGAAAAAGCAATCCCTCTATTTGCAGAAGCGGTAAGCGATGATGATTTTGGTGTGAGAAAAGTCTCAATCCGTGCTTTGGGTGAACTTCAGGCCAACGACAAGCTGGATGTCATTGCCAAAGGATTGGATGATGAGGACTGGGGTGTCAGATTGGCCACTATTCATGCATGCGCTGATTTGGCAACAGACGAATCAATCGCATTGATTAAAAAAGCAAGAAGAGCAGAAAAAGACGAAGACTTTAAAAAATCTTGTAAAAAAGCTCTTAAAAAAGCAGAAAAAGTTCAGAAAGCCAAGTCTGAAGGAAAAGTTGTGGTCAGTACAATTCCAATGAAAACAATCAAGGAAATGGAAAAAACCAATCCTCAAAAGGCAATTAAGGAATATGAAAAATATGTTCAAGCCGGAAGCGACAAGGATGCACCTTATAAAAGATTAGCTATTTTGTATAGGAAATTGCGTCAGGATGATGAAGAAATAGCAGTTTTAAAAAAAGCTATTGAAGTATTGTCCGAGAAAAAGCCCGGAAAGGAAAAATGGTTTGCTGACAGATTAAGCAAGATGAAATAATTATTTTTCAATTATTTCATACAAATCATTTCTTTTATTTTTTAAGACAGGTATTTCATTTCTCACTTTTTCTATTTCACTTAAATCAATTTCAACAATTTTGAGCTCTTCTTTTGTACCTAGCTGGCAGATTACCTCTCCCCATGGATTGACAACAATTGAATGCCCGTAGCTGTGATAGCTTGCACTTTCATTCAATGCAGGTGCAACGCCAACAGAGAATACCTGATTGTCAAGGGCTCTTGCTCTAAACAGTAATTCCCAGTGGGCAGGTCCTGTCGTCATGTTGAATGCTCCGGGATAAAATAGTATCTTTGCTCCTTTTTTTACATTGATTTGGGCCAGTTGGGGAAATCTTACGTCATAGCATATTCCCATGCCGATTTTTCCAAATTCGGTTTCACAGACGCTGAATTCATTGCCCGGCGTCAATGTGTCTGATTCCTTAAAATAGATTCCGCCTTCAACGTCCACATCGAAGAGATGCATCTTGCGGTGTTTTGCAATGATATCTCCTTTTTTGTCAAAAAGATAGCTGGTATTGTATATTTTCGAATCTTCTTTTTCAGGTATGGATCCGGCTAAAATGTATATTTCATGCTCTCGGGCCAATTTGGAAATGGAATTTAATGTGGTGCTTTCTTTTTCCTCTTCCGCATATTCAATGAATTTGTCGTTTGAATAGGGACAGTTAAACATTTCAGGTAAAATTACAAAATCAGAATTATAACTGACGGCTTCATTTATCATTGAAGCTGCCTTTGAAATATTTTCTTGCTTATTGTCAATAACGTTCATTTGACATAAGGCTATCTTAATTTTACTCATTTTATACTTTAAAAAATTAAATTGAAAGTATGAATTAATTCATACTGTTCAATATTTTGCTGTTTGCAATACAGATTCAATTTCACCGGATGTAACGTCACCTATGGTTTTTCCATCTATTTTAAATGCGTATAAGTTACCGTTATTAAGTAATGATACGTATCTTGTGAAACTACCATCGCTATTTTCTAAAATAACGTCTGATGCATTTTGTCCGTTGATTTCGATAGATTGAATTGTATTTATATTAGCATTACTTCCTTGAGCAGCACTGGCTCTTTGCGTATTTATTTCAGATATTGATGAAAAATCACTAGTGACATTGTAATACTCTATCTCAGTACCATTGCTACCTTCAAAGAATATTGCTCCAGAATGCAATTCATCAGTTCCATTTGCCTCATTCCAAGCGGACGGGTAGGAAAATGTAAAATTAGCATCTGAATACTTATTAAATCCATTGACATCGGTTGTTGTGTCATTGGATGGTCCTGTAGCAATAATTATGCCGATTACAATTAAAGTGATAAGCAAAATAGCTCCAATGACAATTTTATTGTCTTTAATAATCTGGAGTGTACTTTCTTCATTTCCACTTTTATCAATTATTGGTCTATCTTCAAAGATATTTTCCTGTACAGGAGCTTTTACTTTAGGTTTAGGGAATTTATATCCACAATTTCCACAAACCGGAGCACCATCATAACTAGGATTTCCACATTCAGGACATTTTTTCACTGACTAACCTCCATTTAAATTTACTTATATTACTTATAATATTTAAATTAAGTGATTACAATATATAATTAAAGATGTGATTATGATGGCTGAAGAAAATAAAATTGATGTTAATGATATTAATTATGCTGTTTATAAATTAGGAAATTGGAAAAATAATTATGAAATTAACCAGATCGGATTGTCAAAAGAAATTCCACTCACTAAACCTACAATAACCCATATCAAGTTTAGTATGGAGGAAATAAGAAAAGCCCAATTTGATGTTTCAAACAAAACGGTCAACGGTTTTGTAGCTATTGCACTTCAATTGAATCCTAAAGTTCAGGATATGGACTTGGATGATGTAATTAGCTTGGAGCAGGAGGAATATGACAATATAATTGAGGAATTGGATAATCTGGAATTGCTGGATGATGATTCAACGGTTGATTTGGATGATGAGAATTATCTTATCTACAAATTGGAAAAGGAATGTCATATGACAATATCCATTCCCGCAAACGAACATACTAAAAAATATTATGAAAATGAAATGAAAAGAATTGATGATGCTGTTTTGAATTAAAACGCATCCAAAGTAACTTTTTTGTCTCTTTTCAGTTCACGGGGTGGCTCAACGCTGACGAATTCAATGCCTTCCTCTTCAATCATTTCACGCGCATCTTCCATAAGTGATGGTGCAACAAGTATTCCCCTTATTCTCTTTTTTTGAGCTTTGCATTCTTTTAAATAAGCATTATCAGTATTTTCCATGTCTTGCAGGTATCTTCTAATCTGTTTTACTGCACTGACTCCGGCTTTGCGTGCCTTCAGCTCCAGAATCATCAGATTTCCTTCACTGTCCTTGCCTAAAATGTCAATAAAACCATGCTCAACACTGTACTCTCGGGTTTTTGGAGTAAAGCCTTCTTCAATGATGTGGGGCCTTTTCATGATCATGTCGCTCATGTCCTTTTCATATCCGGCCTGCTCAAGCTCTTCAAAGTCTTCAACATTGGCATAATTGATAAACTGGACTTGCCTTACTTCAACGCTTAACAGTTCCTTAGGGGTCCTTCTGTGGCTTTCAAGAATCAGGCGGTCTCCTTTAAGATAGCTTCTGGTTCTGGATTTTGGAGGCTGCCAGTTAACCGGCTCCACCTTTTTGTCCTGATGAATTAAAAAGGAGCCGTCAGGCTTGATTAATATGATGCGTTCACCCCAATTAAGCTGACTTAAAGCACGTCCTTCATATTCAACCTTGCAGCATGCAAAAAGAATTATTGTAGCTCTTTTTCGCATGGCCTCTTCAACTAATTCATATGCCTTTTCACAACTGGGTTTTTCAAGAATTTTATATTTCATTACTTTTTACATTGGTTAGATTAATTTAAATATTTTGTTTTCAAAATCTTATTTTAGAAGAAATTTAATGGCGGAATTTTAATGTGTGAAGATGAATTTTTTGAAGAAAAAAGGCAGAGTTTTGTAATGGATTCATTCGAATTTTCAAACGGGGAAGTTCTTGAAAATGTTAACGTGGAATATATGACATTCGGAACCCCTAAATATGATGGGGATGTAATCACTAATGCGATTGTTTATTGTCATGGCTCTTTAGGCAATTTCACATCTGCAAAAAAGATTTTCCCATTGATGTATGAAAACGCTCCATTTGATGAGAACAAATATTTTTTCATTTCAATTTCATCTTTGGGCTCTCCGGGGTCATGTTCTCCGTCTTCAACCAACTTAAAAAATAAATTTCCACCCTATTCCATAGAAGATGTTGTTAATTTCCAAAAGCAATTTTTAGCTGAAAGGTTCGCCATTGAACATGTCATTGGAATCATTGGAAATTCTATGGGAGGCTTTGTCGCCTTAACGTCAGCTATTTTATATCCTGACTTTGCGGACTTCATAATGCCCGGAGTAAGCACGTATAAGGTTGCCGGCCATGATTACATCTTGTCCAAATTCGTCAATGAAATAATAACTTCTGATGAAAATTATGAGAAAGGTATCGCTGATGATTCAATTAAAAGAACATTGAGGCTGGCCAGTCTGGCTGAATTTAATTTCGGCCTTTCAAAGGAAACGTTAAGGGAAACTCCAAAAGACGAGCTTGCCCTAAATTTTGAGGAATTCGGTGAAGAAAGCCAGTTTCTAGATATTTATGATGTGAAATACTGCAATGAAGCCTGCATGAACTATGATGTTGAAAAGGACTTGGATAAGATTACCTCAAAGGTTTTCATTATTGCCTGCTATCAGGATCCGCATTTTCCGCCTGAACTTGATGCAATCCCCATGTCTGAAATGATTGAAGACTCCGAACTGGTCATAATGGATTCAGGATTGGGACATCTGTGTTTTAATGAACTTGAAAATATCACCGATGAACTGAATGCTTTCATGAAGAATTTTGAGGCTTGAATATGATTGTTAAGATATCCGGCTTTGATGAAAATGCTGAAGTTCCATATATTGATTATGATGTTTCTGATTTATCATCAAATCAATTGGAATTTTTGAATGATAATCTTGAGGATGAAACTTCACTTGATGGGGATATTTTAAAAATCAGGGTCTTTTTCAAGGATTTCTTCCCTTTTCAGAGTGATGCGGCCAAAATCAGATTGGATGATTTCATCGTTCGTGAAGAGATTGAGATGAATGTATTTCTGTCTAGTTTTTTGGAAGATATCTGAACATTTTTCATAGTTTTAAAACATCTCTATTTTTTCATTTCGCTATTTTTTCTATCATTGATATTTTTTATAAATTTTTAACATACTATTTTATATAATATGAAAATTATAAATAATCTTACCATCTATTCTTCAGTGGGTTGATTTTATGTATGAAGAAAAATATTTTTTAAAGCATGAACAGCACTTTTTTGACAAGTTTGAATTTAAAAGCGGCGCAGTCATAGAAAATGCCAAGGTCGATTATGGCTTTTTCGGAACTCCCAAATATGATGATGAAGGCAATATTGTTAACGCAGTTCTATTTTGCCATAATTTTGAGGGAGATTTTTCATCAATTTCAGATTTTAATTATTTGTCAGGCAAAGACAAGGTTTTTGATAATGATGAGTATTTTACTATTTCAATCACTTCTCTTGGTTCTCCGGAGTCCTGTTCACCATCCACTTCAGGTTTAAATCATAATTTTCCCAATTATGAAATTGAGGATTTAGTAAATTTTCAAAGACAATTGCTTAGGGAAAAATTTCCCAA
>JAFZMD010000035.1 GCA_017553445.1 Methanobrevibacter sp.
GAAGAAGAGGAAGAAGAAGCATCTGAAGAAGAAGCAGCAGCTGGATTAGGTGCTTTATTCGGATAGATTTTTTAAATCTATCACCTTATTTCTTTTTTTTTAATTTACCATCAACCAAAGTTTTTCACTCACTATTTTTTTAAGATCTATTTTTCATGATTTAATCTCATTTTTTTGAAAGTTATTTAAAATATAAAAAACATATATTTTACTAATAAATCTTTTAAAAATGATTATTATGGTAGAAATTTTTGATGAACTTGGTTATAAAAAACAAACTTGTAAAACTTGTGGACAAGAGTTTTACTCCCAGGTGGATAGAGACACTTGTGGAGATGCTCCATGTGATGAGTATGAGTTTATTGCTAATCCCGCAACAGATAAACCATATAATTTATATGAAATCCAAAAAGTTTTTAGAGAATTTTTAGAAAGTGAAGGACATACGCATGTCCATAGGTATCCTGTTTTAGCTAAAAGATGGAGAGATGACGTATTTTTAGTAGGCGCATCTATTTTTTGTTTCCAGCCTTGGATAACCTCAGGGCTTGTCAAACCTCCGGCTAATCCTATTGAAATGGCTCAACCATCAATCAGACTTAATGATGTTGATAATGTTGGAAGAACCGGCCGTCACATGACTTGCTTTACAATGGGAACTCATACTGTTATCAATAAGGAAGATGATTTCATTTATTGGGAAGATGAAACCATTAGGCTTTGTCATGAATTCTTTGCCCATATTGGAATCAACACGGAGGAAATTACATTCATCAAATCCTGGTGGAGTGGTGGAGGTAATGAAGGGCCTTGTTATGAAGTGTGCTGCAGGGGAGTAGAGCTTGCAACATTGGTATTTATCCAATATGAAACTTTAGAAAATGGAGATAAGAAAGAAATTCCTATTAGGGTTGTTGATACAGGATACGGATTGGAGCGTATCGCATGGATTTCTCAAGGAACTCCAACAGCTTATGATGCATGTTTTGCACCTGTTGTTGATAAGTTAAAAGAACTGACCGGCGTTGAAATCAATGAAGACATTCAGGGAAGAAATGCTCAAATTGCCGGTATGATGGATATTGAAGATATCGGAGATTTAAAGGAGTTAAGACAGCAAGTGGCTGAAAGTCTAAATCTCTCACTTGAAGAATATCTGGATGCTGCAGAACCGATGGAAGCAATTTATATAATTGCAGATCACACACGTTGTTTAGCATTCATGATTGCAGACGGCATCATTCCATCAAATGTTAAGGAAGGATATTTGGCACGTTTGGTTTTAAGAAGAACCATCAGATTCATGAAAGAGCTAAACATGAAAGAATCTTTGGCTGATGTAATGGCCATACAGCTTGATTTCTTATCTAAATTTTATCCTGAAATTCGTGATTCAGAAGAGCATATCATGAATATTATAACTTTGGAAGAGGAAAGGTATGCAAATACTGTTAAAAAAGGTAAAAGCATTGTTAGAAGGTCTATTAAAAGGCTTAAAAAAGAAGGCAAATCTGAAATGCCATTAGATATGCTCATTGATTTATATGATGCTCATGGCATTCCTCCAGAAACTGTAGTTGAAATGGCTGGAGATGATTTTACTGTAAATGTTCCGGATAACTTCTTTACTCAGGTTGCGGGAGCTCATGAAAAAGATACTTCTAATAAAAAATCTACATTTGAACTTGATTATCCTGAAACGGATTTATTATTCTATAAAGATTTCTACCAAAATGATTTTGAAGCGGAAGTTTTGGGATTGGTTGAAAAAGATGGAGACAAATGCTTAATCTTTGATAAAACTACATTCTATCCTGAAGGTGGAGGTCAACCTTCTGATATTGGTGAAGTTTCCATTGACGGAACTGTATTTAAAATACCTTATGCCGAAAAAGTTAACAATGTAGTCTTGCATCATGTGGATGGGGACATTAAAGAAGATGTGGTCGGTAAGACTGTATCTGGTGAAATTGACTGGACAAGAAGAATAACTCTTGCACGTCACCACACCGGAACTCACTTGGTAATTGCCGCTGCAAGAAAAGTGTTGGGACAACATATCTGGCAGGCAGGTTCTCAAAACGGTCTTACAAGAGCACGTATCGACCTCTCCCATTACAAACGTATCACGCAGGAAGAACTGAATGAAATTGAAAAATTAGCCAATGAATACGTAATGGATAATATTGATTTGGATATCCGATTCCACACAAGAGATGAAGCACAGGAATTATATGGATTTGTCCTCTATCAGGGAGGTATCGTTCCAGGAAAAATGATTCGTGTTGTTAAAATCCCAGGTGTTGATGTCCAGGCATGTGCAGGTACTCATGTGTTAAGAACTGGTGTTGTGGGACCGATTAAAATCAATAAAACCGAAAGGGTTCAGGACGGTGTAGAAAGGATTGACTTTTCAGCAGGTCTTGCTGCAATCGATTCAATGCAGCATGACAACGAATTATTGCGTGATAGTTCAGCAATATTTAAAGTCGAAAACGATCAATTACCGAAAACCTGTGACAGGTTCTTCAGTGAATGGAAAGCACAGAAAAATGAAATTGATAAGCTGAAATCAGAAATAGCTTCACTTAAAATGAATTCTCTTGCTGATGATTTTGTTGAAATTAATGGCTTGAAAGTGATTTCTGAGATTATGGGAACTGACATTAAAGAACTTCAAAAAATTGCAACAGACTTTACGGATAACGGTAAAGCTGATGTCGTTATCATGGGAAATAATGAGGGTAAAATCGTTGGTGCGGCTTCACAAAATGCGATTGACAATGGAGTCAAAATCAATGAAATTATCAAAACTGCAGCCGGCATATTGGGTGG
This sequence comes from Methanobrevibacter sp., assembly GCA_017553445.1. GTDB lineage: Archaea > Methanobacteriota > Methanobacteria > Methanobacteriales > Methanobacteriaceae > Methanocatella. The sequence continues at coordinate 2,836 of JAFZMD010000035.1, forward strand.
TGGCGGTGGAGGCCGCTTAACACTAGCACAAGGTGCAGGTAAAAATGCTGAAAAAATTGATGAGGCTATTGAAACTGCTGTTGAATTAATTAAAGGATAATTATTCTATCCTTTTTTCTTTTTTTAGTAAGCCAATTCTTTCTGCGGATATGAACTGGTTTACATATCATTTTTCCAATCTTTTGTAATTATCTATTTAATGATTTAAAATTGGCAATTAAAAAGACATGGATAAATTAATGGTTTCAGAAGCAAATAATTAATTTTTTTTAGAAAATATTATATATATTATAATTTAAGATAATTAATTAGGTGATTTTTATGGAAATTGGAGAGATAATATCTGAATCTTTTAAATATCCGTTAAATAATAGTACTGAATTTTTGAAAGTTGCAGCATTATTTGTGCTGCTGGTTATTCCGGCGATTTTTAGTGCATTTATGTTGATGTCTAATGATTCTTCATTAGCTATTGTTTCTAGTATTATACTGATGATTTGTTACCTCATTTTCGGATTAATAGCTGGAGGTTATTTCCTTTCTGTAATGAAGGAGGGTATTGAACGTTCTGGTTTAATTCCAGAGTATGATTTTGCAAAAAATATTGTAGATTCTATTAAAGTATGGGTTTTAGGATTCATATTTTCATTAATTCCAATGATTATAATATTTATTTTAGCATTTCTTGTAGTTGGAATTGGCGGTTCTAATCAAAATGCTCTTGGTGCGGGCATGGTTATTTTGGTAATCGTTGCTTTAATTCTGGAAATAATATTTTGTATATTCTTAACTATTGCAATTTTAAGACTTGCTCATTATGATTCTTTATCTGAAGCTTTAAGCGTTTCTGCATTAAGGGAAGATTTAAGTGCAATCGGTATTGGTAATTTCATTCTTGTCTACATTATATTGGGTCTAATTGCTGGTGTTATTCTCTTTGTTGGCGTATTTATAATGTTAATCCCTATAATCGGATCCATTATTTTCCTGATGTTAATCATACCATATGTCTATTTGGCCCTGTCCTATGGTTTCGGATTAATGTATTCAGAAATTGTATAGTTGAAGATGAATTTATTCATTTTCCTTTTTCTTTTTTTATAATTTAGAGTTGTTAGTATGGATTATAATTTAATTATAGCTAGATATGGTGAAGTTGGCTTAAAAAGCCCAAAAGTTCGTTCCCGTTTTGAAAGAAAGTTGGTTGAAAATATTAAAGCAGCTATAGACTGTGACGTTGATAGAAATCAGGGAAGAATCTATATTTTTCCACAGGTCTTTGAGGATGCAATAGAAAATCTAAATCGGGTTTTCGGTATTGTATCTTATTCTCCGGCCATTTCAACATATACTGATTTTGAAGACATTGACAAAACACTGGGTGAATATGTTGAAAAGTTAATCAGTGAAAATATTCTCGATGAAAACACGAAATTCGCAATCAGGTGCAGGCGTGTTGGAAACCATGAGTTTTCATCACAGGAAATGGCGGCTTATTGTGGGGGTGTTGTCAGAAAAAGAATTTTAGCTCCCGTTGATTTGACAAATCCTGATTTAACAATATTTGTTGAAGTTCGTGGTGATGATACGTTTATTTATCATGAAAAGATTCCGGGTCCTGGGGGATTGCCTTTAGGAACACAGGGAAAGGTTGTTTGTCTTGTTTCCAGTGGAATAGACTCTCCTGTTGCCACTTATCTGATGATGAAAAGGGGTTGTGAGGTTATAGCCCTATATTGTGATAATGATCCCTTCACTTCAAAGAAAGCATTGGAAAATTATAACAAACTGGTTGATCAACTTCAAAATTATGCTGCGGGAGCACCTATTAAAAAATGTGTTGTAAAATATGGGGATTATCTTCAAAAAGCTAAAGAGGAAGCTCCTGAAAAAATGACTTGTGTATTATGCAAATCCGGAATGTATAAAATAGCTGAAATGTTGGCCAATAAAATGGGCGCATTGGCTATCGTTGATGGAAGCAGTGTTGGTCAGGTTGCATCACAAACTCTAAATAACATTTTAACAACAAGATATGGTGTTGACATGCCGGTATTGTCTCCATTAATAGGGCTTGATAAAACGGAAATTACCAAAATTGCTGAAGAGATTGGCACATTTGAAATATCAAAAATTGATGACGGCGGATGCAGTGCGGTTCCAAGGTATCCTGAAACTAAAAGTGATTTGGAAAGAGTTAAGGATGCATGTGAAGCAATGAATCAGAATGAAGCAGTAATCAAGGCTTTTGAAACAATTAAATGATGGTGTTTGTATGAGTACTTTTAATTCAATTGAAGAGGCAAGAGAATTTTTTAAAGATGACAAATTTGCAACGAATACGGGAATTCAAATTGATGAGTTAAGTGAAGATTCCTGCCAGTGCAGTTTGGAGTTGAATGATGGACATAAAAATGCTGTTGGTGGAGTTATGGGTGGTGTAATGTTTACCTTGGCGGATTTTTCTTTTGCCGTTCTTTCAAACCATCTACATTCTCCAACTGTTGCTCAACAGGTCAGTGTTAATTATTTGAGTGCTCCAAAAGGAGAAAAATTAATAGCTAAAGCCATTTGTAAGAAAAATGGCAGAAGTTCATCCATAATCAATGTGGATGTTGTGGATGATACTGGAAGAGATGTTGTTCAATTTATTGGAACCGGATTTAAATTATGATTCCCCATATAAATCATAATAATTATATACTTATCAAGTCAAAAATATTATCGTATACTAAATTAATTTTTTAAGTTTACAAATAAACTTAATATTTATTGAGGTATTAAAATGAAAACTACTGTTAGTGTAATTAAAGCTGATATTGGAAGTGTTTCTGGTCACTGTGTTGCACATCCAGAATTAATGGATATCTGTGATGAAGTTTTAAACGAAGCTTTAGAAACCGGTATCTTAAACGACTATTATGTTTCCCGTTGTGGAGATGACATCGATTTAATCATGACTCACAACAAAGGAGAAGAAAACGAAGAAGTACACAAAACCGCATATGATGCATTCATGAAAGCTACTGCAAGAGCACGTGAATTGAAATTATACGGTGCAGGTCAAGACTTATTATCAGATACTTTTTCAGGAAACATTAAAGGTATGGGTCCTGGTGTTGCAGAAATGGAATTCGAAGAAAGACCATCTGACCCTGTTTTAGTATTCTGTTGTGACAAAACTGAACCAGGTGCATTTAACTTACCAATCTTTAGAATGTTTGCAGATCCATTTAACACTGCAGGTCTCGTAATTGACCCAAGTTTACACGATGGATTCAAATTTGAAGTATTCGATGTAATCGAACACAGAAAAGTTATCTTAGATTGTCCTGAAGAAATGTATGACTTGCTTGCATTAATCGGTTCAACCGGAAGATATGTAATTAAAAGAGTATGGAAGAAAAATGGTGAAATCGCAGCTGCAATAAGTACTGAAAGATTAAACTTAATGGCTGGTGAATACGTTGGTAAAGACGACCCAGTAGCAGTTGTAAGAGCACAATCTGGATTCCCTGCAAACGGTGAATGTGTAGATCCATTTGCATTCCCACACATGGTAAGTGGATGGATGAGAGGATCCCACAATGGTCCAATGATGCCTGTTTCAGAAGCAGAAGCAAACCCAATTAGATTTGACGGACCACCTAGAGTTGTTGGTTTAGGTTTCCAAGTAGCTAATGGTGAATTAGTAGGTCCTGTAGATTTATTCGATGATCCTGCATTTGACCCTACTCGTGAACAAGCTGCTAAAATCGCAACTTACATCAGAAGACACGGTCCATTCGAACCTCACAGGTTACCTGCTGAAGAAATGGAATATACTTCCCTTCCTGGTGTTATGACCAAACTCGAAGAAAGATTCGAAGATATGGAATAAATTTAAAGAGATTTTTCAATCTCTACTTTTTTTACTTTTTAATGGATATATTAACTTAATGTTTAAAGTTTGGAGTTTTGCGCTTCTATTTTTTCTTATGTGCTGTTATAATCGTATAGCTTGAAGCATTAACTGTTATTATGCAGTCATCAATATCCACATAGTAATTTTTACCCTCACGTTTAACTGCAGATTCCTTTTTAAGAATTTTATTTTTACAGTATTCAACAGCATCTCCTGTAATTTCCAAGTTTTTAGAGATTCTTCCAATGCCCATTTCCGTAGTATGAATTTTTTCTATATTTTGAATTAGAATGTCCTTAGATTGCATTTTAGCACCCGTTTTCTGTATGTTAATTATATCTAAAATAAGTTATTTATATATATAAATCTAATGTATTATTATGTCATTTTTAAAATTCATTATTAAAAATCCTTTCAGGAGAAAGAACAGTGCCATATTATCTATTGTAGGTATCTGTATTGGTATTGTGGTTATTGTTGCTCTTGGAGGAATTACAAACGGTTTAGTATCAACTTTTGAAGATACGATTCACGCGGGAGGTGCAGATTTTTCAATTTCTGGTAAGGAAACTGGAGATTCGGCTTATGGTACTAATACTATTGATGCTAATTGGACTGATAAGATTGCAAACGTAAGTGGTGTCAATGAAGCTTATCCGATTTATGTCGTTTTAACTTCGGTTGGTGATAATTACATGAACACGCTTATCGGTATAGACCCGAATGGAACAGCACTGGCCGACTTATCGATTAATGAGGGTAGGATTTTTAAGGATAATGCATCTGAAGCCATTTTAGGTAAGATTTATGCAGATGATAATGATTTGTCTGTAGGTGACTCTATTAAAATTGATGGTGAGGACTTTGAAATCGTCGGTATTTTCGAAACCGGAGATTCAAATACTGCAGGAGGAGTATTTACTTCAATCAGTAAAGTCGGAGACTTGATGGATGATGAAGACAGCATTTCCAATATTTATGTTAAGGTGGATAAGGGTGTGGACCCTCAGGAAGTCGCAGATAGAATCGATTCGATGTATGGGGATAATATCACTACTGTCACGTCTGTTATGGAAATGGAGCAGATGGCCAGTATGTTGAATATGCTTCAGGCTTCATCATGGGGAATTTCACTTTTAGCTGTTGTTGTCGGCGCATTGGGAATTATCAATACAATGTTGATGTCCGTATTTGAAAGAACCCGTGAAATTGGTGTTTTAAAAGCTGTAGGGTGGTCTAATCGTAAAATCCTAACTATGATTGTTGGTGAATCCCTGGTCATTACGATAATATCTGCGGTTATCGGATCAGTTATCGGAGTTGTTTTATGTTCTGCTTTAGCTCCTATGATGGGTCTTGATCCGCTCTTTACGCCAGAAATTTTCGTTCAGGCATTTGGAATAGCTATTATTGTTGGAATTATCGGAGGGTTATATCCTGCTACTAAAGCAGTTAAATTACCTCCAACTGAAGCTTTAAGGTATGAATGAGGTGATTTAATGAGTAATATTGTTGAAATTAATAATTTGGTTAAAACATATGAAAATGGTCACATTAAAGCATTAAACGGTATTGATTTAACTATTGGTGAAGGTGAATTCGTATCCATTATCGGACCTTCCGGTTCCGGTAAATCAACACTGCTTAATATGCTTGGTGCTCTTGATTTGCCCGATTCAGGTTCTATTAATGTTGCAGGTTATGATTTGGTTTCTAATAAAAATTTAAATGAGTTCAGGGCTCAAAAAATCGGTTTTGTTTTTCAATTGCATAATCTGATTCCTAATCTGTCCGTTGTTGAAAATATTGAAATTCCAATGTTCACTTCTAAATTGTCCAATAGTGAAATGAGAAACAGGGCTCTTGATTTGCTTGATGTTGTGGGACTTCGCGATAAGGCGTATCTAAAGCCATCCAAGTTATCTGGCGGTGAAAGGCAAAGGGTTGCAATTGCCCGTGCACTGGCAAATGACCCGTCAATTATATTGGCAGATGAACCAACAGGATCACTTGATTCAAAGACAAGTACCAAAGTTCTTAAGCAATTAATTGATTTACATAAAAGCAATAATGTAACATTGATTATTGTCACACATGATATGGATGTAGCTAACCTTGCAGATAGGGTTATTGAAGTTTTGGATGGTCAACTTGTCAATGCCGGCAAAGACTCATTGCTTGAAGATAAAATAAATGTGGATTAATACTCCACATTCTCTTTTTTAATGTCATGTGTAAAGTATTTAATGCATTAGTTACATATGATTATTTGGTGGAAAAATGAATTTAAAACATATTTCTATTATTTTCTTTGTATTGGTTTTGATGTTTTCAATATCTGCAGTTTGTGCAGCTAACGAAACAATAACTGATGCAAATCAAAATCAAGACATTTCAGTTTCTCCTGAAGAAGCCAATAATCCGGATAATAATCCCCAATATAATGTGTCTGATGTTGAAGATGGTGGGGTGTCAGATGGAAATTATAGTTATGGGAATGCGGACATTAGTGCTGATGTAGGTGCTACTGATTTTTTACCCGTTCTTGAAATATCAGTTAATCATGATGATAATGCTCCTGTACAGGATTATCTGGACATTTCTATAGATTATAATGGCAATTCATACGATATCAATAATAAGAATTATTTCTTCACTTTTAGTCAAAATGATGATTCGGTTAATGTGCCCAATAATCCGGAATTAGTAAGCATATCCACATCCGCCAAGAACAATAATTTTCTGTTAAATGTGAATTTCTTAAATGTGTCAAATCAAACTACTAATTTGGCTAATTCTGATAATATTCTAGGAATTTTGTGGAATATGATTATTTCTCTTTTTAATTCATTATTTAACTAATTTTTTTTTAATAATCGTCAATAGTATCATGGATTATTCTAAGAGCATCTAATAAACCGTGACTGTATTCAATACAACCGAAAGCGGTTCTCATGTCTTCTTTTTCAAGATAGTATTTAGAATCATTCCAATAGTCTACAGCCCTATCATAAACTTCCTTTTCCTTTTCTATAAATTCGATGTGGGCTACCTGATTTAGATTTCTCTCTAATTTTTTTATGTCTTTTGCTATTTTTTCCGCACTTTCCAAATCGCTCATTTTAATGCCTTCCAAACGTGATAAATTCTTTGTCCAACAGTAATGTATGATAAGATTACCAGGATGATGATAATATATGTAAAGTAAATCGGCTTTGTGAAGTAACCGATGAGAGCCCCAATCATTAAAATAATCATGCGAACAGCTCTTTCAGCTATTCCAACACTGCAGTCTACTCCTTGTGATTCTGCCCTGGCGCGAACATAGCTGACGGTTATTGCAGAATGAATTGCCAAAGCACCAATAAACCAATCGCAGTATCCTCCAAATATGATTCCGATATATATGATGGCATCTGCAAAGCGGTCCATGGTTGAATCAAGAAACGCTCCAAATTTGGATGCTCTGTTATGATATCTTGCAACAGCACCGTCGACAACATCTAAAAATCCTGATAGCAGAATGGCAATGCAGCCAAGAATCAATAAATGATTTGCAAAGCCGTATGCCGCCAAAACTGCAATAAATGGTGAAATTACAGTTACAATATTCGGATTAATATTTAGGTTACGGGCAAGGGGGTTTAATATTTTTGTTAATAAAGGTCTTAGACTTTCAAGCATACTTAAATATATAAACAAATTATCATATATAATTATTTAAAATTCAAAGGATAATAAGATGAAAATATTAAAAACAGATAATTCCGCACCTGATGAAAGTGTAATCGATGAGGCCATTGAAGTATTGGCTAATGGTGGAGTCATAATATATCCTACAGATACTGTTTATGGTCTGGGCGCAAACATATTTGACAATAAGGCAGTTAGGAAGGTTTTTGAAATTAAACAAAGAAGTTTATTGAAACCGTTATCCGTTCTAGTTTCAGATACTGATGCAATAGAATTGATTGCCAGAGTATCAATTTATCAAACGGATACTATTGATAAGTATCTGCCGGGGCCTTATACATTTATTTTAAATAAAACTCCAATTGTTCCGAGAGTTGTCACGGGCGGTTCAACTCATGTTGGTGTGAGGGTGCCTAAAAATGAGATTGCATGTGGGCTGGCCAGTCTATTTCCAATAACTACAACAAGTGCTAATTTATCTGACGAGGAAGTACTGTCCAGTCCAAAAGATATTTTAAATCAATTGGGTTGTGATGTTGATTTGGTGATTGATGTCGGACCTTTAAAATCAAATAAGGCATCGACGATTGTGGATTTAACCTCAGCTCAACCGACATTCATAAGAAGATAATCGTCCCTATTAAAAATATTAAATCTCCCATACACTTTTTCTCTAAACAATAACTTTCATTATCTATATATTTTAGAAAAACAAATGAAATATTATGAAAGTATTAGCTAATTTTGAAGATAATCTTAAAATTCCTACCAATTCAAGCATTGACAATTTATTGAATGGGGGC
>JAFZMD010000036.1 GCA_017553445.1 Methanobrevibacter sp.
CAGATAAGACTGGTAAAACACTGATGTTATTTGCTACATTACATCCGCCATACATTGCGGTAATGACATAGTCTCCAGGAGGTAAATTAATTGTTAATTTTGCATATCCTGATGCATTGGTTTTTCTTTCATACATTACACCGTTGATATTGAAAGTAACAGTTTCGTTTTCACCTACAGGATTTCCGTCATCACCGATTATTTTTACAACATACTGTGAATCGTTTTTGTAGTATTTTACTAAATCGCTGTTTTCTGCAATTTTTGAAAGCACAGTAATGTTGTTTGCCGCCATTTCTTTGGTTTCAGGGTTTATTGCAGTGATTATGTATTCGCCTTGAGGTAAGTTAACATTTAATTTTGCTTTACCTTCGCTGCCGTTAATTTGGCGTTTGTATTCCACACCGTTGATGTTGAAGGTAACTGTTGTGCCGTTAGCTAAGTAATTACCCTGTCCGTCAACGAATGTTGCATAATATTGGGTTGCGTTTTTGAAAACTTTTGTAACATCAGTACCATTAACTGTTGCTAAAACGGTAACTTTTGAGTTAACTTTTGCAGGATCATACATGTAATTGCCTTCATAGTAGACAACTACAGGATATTCTCCGCTGTTTAAGTTGATGTTCATTGCAATAGTACCGTTTTCATCAGTAGTACGGGTGCTGTTTACCCCATTGAGGGTAATGATAACACTTTCATTAGCAATGCCGGTACCCTTTGAAGTTAATGAGACAATAAATTTGCTTCCGTTTTTATAATACATTTCTATTTCAGGAGCTTTCAAATCCACTGCATAAGTACTGTTTATTCTAATATTGCCTATTGCGGTTTCTTTACCTAATTTTTCATCTCCTTCAAATTTTACAATGACAGGATATTTTCCATTAGGTAATATTAGATTAATTGTTGCTATACCGCGGGAATCAGTAATGCTGGAGTATGTTTCTCCATTAATCTCAAATATTAAAGTTTTATTAGCTATTCTATTTTCGCTTTTATCTTTTAACAATGCTGAATATTCAATTACAGTGTAATCGCTGATTAGGTTTCCTGCATGTATTGTTGCGGGAGATACAACCGGAGGCACTTCTTTCAGCAGTTGTTTTCCATCTTCAAATGCTTTGCTCTGCATATCATTACATTTTGAAGTAATATAAATTGCCCTGAAATTAGCATCCTCCATTTCTGCTGCCTGTTTGAGTACTTTACTCATTTCAGCGAACATTTTGCTTTCTGCTTCATACCAGTACTCTTGTACAGGTTTGCCATAAATTTCGTAGTTGTCCGGTCCAATACAGCGATTGCAAAGTTCTTTAAAGACATAATATGGATATTTATCTGTATCAAACACTCCTTTATCTTCTGCAGGCTGATTAGCTCCGTAAGCATCACTGACATTTACGCAATCATTGGATACCGGTACGAACACCCCATAAACTGGTGGACCACAACTAACCCAGCTAATACATGACATTTCTGCTGGAAGGTCGGGGAATACTTGTATTATATGTGCACTCAGTGCGGTATCAGTTCCAATTGGTCTTGTATCATTTCTACCAGTCTCATCAGGTGAATATTTTGTTCCTTCATATCTATTACGTAAAATTTGACAGACATCTTCTAGTGAAACCTTCTTGTCTGGTGTAAAACAGAGCGGATACATTGTGTCCTGATTGTAGTCTGCACTGAATTTTGAAGGTGCTAGAATCTGGTGTCCAATCCAAGTCCTCAAATGGCTGTAGTCTTTAGCAATCTGCTTTCCAGCATATGTTTCAAACAAATTAATTTCATTATCTTTACCATATGCAGCAAAACCATTGTCCTCTGCAAGACTAATTAATTCTTTAGAGATAACAGATTCTTCAAAATCAGATAAGTACTCTAAAGAATACTCATTACCAAAAACTGATACTTTGTCTGCTGGCAATTTCACTGCAGCGTACTGATATCCTGTGTACATCTCCACATACCACGCTTCATTCTGATCAGCAATTAAAGCAATATTTGATTCGGCACTACCATACTTATCAATGGTTCCCAAAAGAACATCTACAGCTTCCCTGGCCGTTTTACTCTGACATATCACAATATCTGTAGCAGAATCTTCACAAATTCCGCCTTCTATATATGGGTCTGCTTTCACTGCAGCATCATTTATATATGCTGTAACGGACATGGTCATGACTACACTATGTTCATTAGTGGCTCCTGCCGCATCACGAACAACTTCGTCGGCAGCGGCTAGTGCGCTATCCATATATGGCGTTGCAGTGTATTGATAAGTGGTTTCCGGAATCTCTGTTTTTATAGCCCCATCATCACTTACAGGCATAACACGGCCAGATTCGTTCTCTACTCCGGGTGTCACTGTGATGTGATTTCCCCAAACTGCCGCATAGTCATTTGACCGGGCAACAATTATTGAACCGTCATCGCTTACGTCTGAACCTACATATACTCCGGTACATGCCGCACAGGCCTGCATACTGCACAATAAAAGTACACACAAAACTAAAAATATCAATTTTTTCGATGAATATTTTAACTCCAACATGAATTTCCTCCTTAAACAATCTATAAATCAAACTAATTAAACCTTTAGAGGTCGAATATTCTATTTTTCGAGCTTATACTGATTTATATAAAGTACCATACTACCCCTCCATTTCCTAGGTTCAATCAGATGAAATCAAGTAAATTAATTTTTTTATACATGAATATCCATGTTATGCAAATTGAAAATAGGCATGATATAATTATTATTGGAGGATAGTAATAGTAGCCGATAATTATGAATACTGCTGTGAATATAATATTTAAAACAAAATTATTATAATTTTGGAATGCTGCTTGTAAAAATTTGTTTGATGTATCTATTTTTTTCATTTCGAATGTAGCAACAATGGAACATAAATTAATAATCATGAAGTCTATTCCATACAAGCAGTTCGGTACAAAATCATGGAAATTCATAGCAACAAAGGTTGTTAAATATGGAATTAATGATAAAAAGAATAATCCTAATGATATGGACCAAATTGATTTATAATTAATCTTATTGATAATACTGAATAAATTGTAAGTGAAGTTCCACACATTAAAACAAACAATGAAACTGATTGCATAGGCTATAAATTCAAGTTTTAATTCCAATAGTGCGGCCAAACTACCGCCCACTGCAGTTGGAATTTCAAGTACAATGACTGTTATGATAATAGCTATAATTGCATCGATGAGTGCTTCAAATCTTTCAGTATCTTCAAATTCCTTACCTTGTTTTCTATTATAGATAATACTTAAAACTATAGAAAGTAAACTCGCTACATAAATTCCCGGAGTATATAATGTATAGGATATGATAAAACCAATTAGTATGATAATTAATGGAATTATAAAATAAATTTTTTTAATATTTAATTCTTTTAATTTCTCATTAGACCTATTGGCTCCAAAAACCACAATTACTGCTATAATGTGGGAAATATCTGCAAAAACAATAATTAATCCAAAAATTGTCTCAGCAGCTAAAGAATACAAATTCAATGAAAGCCATGATGCAAAATATGGAAATAGTGAAAATAAAAAAATTGAAATTCCATATGCGATTAGAGACTTATTATTAATGCCATCAATATGCTGGAACAAATTCTGATTGCTGTACCAGATATTGATGATTGCTAAAAATACTATGAAATATTTTGTTATATTCAAAGAATTTGAAATAAAAGCCCCCCATTCAGGACCTAATGGTTGAGGAATCTTCAACACCAAAACTGTTATAACAATCGCTAAAATTGCATCATAAAAAGTTTCAAATCTATCCGTATTCATATTATTTAATATTGTTTAATGTGTAAATAAATTTTGTTTATAATGTGCACTGGTTTTCTAATGTACCATGAAATAAACCGCAGCTATGCTCGGTAGCATGATAAGGATTGTATTTACAATCATTCTGAAACGACGTCTTTTCCATTCTTTTGGTGTCAAATCCCTCATTTTTGGAATTTTCAAAACACTCAAAATAATACCTGCAGACATGAAGATGAAATATGTATTGATGATGAACAGATATCCTGCCCCAAGGAGCATGTCCCATCTTCCGTTTGCAATGGAATAACCGCAGGTACATAGCGGTGGCATCAATGCGGTTGCAATTGCAACACCTGGGATAACCGTGTTTGACTTGTCCTGCCTGGTCTGTCCTATGATTCCTGCAAGTCCTCCGAAAAAGGCTATGAGCACATCAAAGAATGTCGGTCCGGTTCTTGCCAATAATTCTGCTGTTGGTTCCTTAACAGGTGATAAAAGAAAATAGATTGCTGCTGCAGTAACGCTGATTAAAATCTGCATTCCAAAACCGATACTATGCTTTCGAAAAAGTGAATAATCAGAAGCCACTCCAGCATATGCTGAAGCGAGAATGCTTCCCATCAAAGGAGAAATGAGCATTGCACCGATAATCACTGCAGTTGAGCCTACATTGAGACCTACTGATGCAATTATCATTGCACATATTAGCACACACATATTTGTGCCGGTGATTTTCCCGCCATCCAGAAGACGTGAACGGATCTCCTCATTTGATGCGGAATCCTCGGATAATGAAAATATCCGTTTAATTTCATCTTTTAATGTTTCCTTTTGATTATTTTCCATACTCATATTATCATTTCCCATTTGCTCATATGCTAGACACAAAAAAATGCAGACATCTGATACTCTGTAATTAATTTTGTAATTATTATTCCTTATTAAATATTTTGATGTTAATATTAATTAAAGTAATTGCCCCATTTCATGAAGGGTAATAAGACATTAACAGAAATATTTCAAGAAATTAAACTTAATTTGGGGAGTTTAAAAGAAGGATTTCTGCAAAGCCAAAAAAATTAAAAAAAGTAGAGAGTTCAACTCTCTAGAATAAGTCATGTAAGTTCATGATGTAAGCGCCTAATTTACCGTCGAAGTTTCCTGCTGAAATTTCAAGTACTCCGTCAACGGAACAAGCTGCTACAATACCTGCTCTCATAGCTGCTTTAACGCTTTCTTCATCAAGTCCATCAATAACAATTTCAAATACGCCGTCAGCATCTTCTCTAATGTCTGAATCTACTTCATCTTTTAAAGTCACACACATCTTTTCATTAGTGGATGCAGGTAAAAATGCATATGCGTTTGATCCTACTTTAGAACCGGATGCAACCATACCTCCAGGGAATGGAGTGATAACGCCTTCAACTTTAGAAATAGCTTCAACTGCCATTTGAGCTGCTTTTACACCAGTTATTTGGTCTTTTGCTAAGATAAAGAAGTTTCCTCCAGCTACACCATCTTTATATCCGAATTCAGATTCCACTAAAAAGTCACCGGACATGATTGGAATGGAATATACTGTTTTTCCATCAATTTCTAATTCTTTTTGGAATCCGTCACCGAAGTAGGATAATTTGAATCCTGTTTTTAAAACATCTTCAGATTCAAGGCAGTTAAATGCTGCTGCTGTAGGAGCAGTTAAAATACACATACCAATTCTTTCCATTAATTCATGATCGAGTGCTTTTTTACTGGCATGACAAATCATGATAACATAACCTGGTCTTCCGTCAGGAGTGTTTTCTGCAGGTACAAAGCAGTCAATACCTGCTTCTGCAGGGCATCCGATAACGGAAGTTGCATAACCGGTTGCTTCAGTTGCTGCAATTTTTGCTAATTCTTGAGTTAATGCGGTAACTAAAATTCTAGTTACTTTGATTCCAAAACCTTCTGCATAAGTATTTTTAATTTCTACACCGTTAATTTCCATATTTTCACCAAAAATTTTTTTCAAAAAATTATTTTTTTTTGTGATAATAAGATTTATGATTAGAAATAAAAATAAAGGTTACTATTTAAGTTATATTCTATGTTATGAAAAAATAAAAAAAGAAGTAAATGAAATTAATCATTTACTTAAGCAGTCACAGTTACTTTATTTGCAATATTGGCACCCTTGTATGATGATGTAATGATGTATTCTCCGGCAATTAAATTAATGTTTAATGTAGCTTGTCCGGTTTCATTGGTTATTTTTTCATACAATCTACCGTTAATGTTGAAATTAACGGTTGTATTTGCCAATGGAGCTCCTTGACCATCCACTAAGGTAGTTACAAATGGTGTAGGTTCACCATATTTTTTAGTTAAGTCTTCAGCAGATAAGACAGGTAAAACTGTAATATTGTTTGCTACATTACATCCGCCATACATTGCGGTGATAGTATAATTTCCAGGAGGTAAATTAATACTTAATTTTGCATATCCTGATGCATTGGTTTTTCTTTCATACATTACACCGTTGATGTTGAAAGTGACTGTTTCGTTTTCACCTACAGGATTTCCGTCATCACCGATTATTTTTACAACATATTGTGAGTCGTTTTTGTAGTATTTTACTAAATCGCTGTTTTCTGCAATTTTTGAAAGGACTGTAATGTTGTTTGCTGCCATTTCATTGGTTTCAGGGTTTATTGCAGTGATTATGTATTCACCTTGAGGTAAATTAACATTTAACTTAGCTTTACCTTCGCTGCCGTTAATTTGGCGTTTGTATTCCACACCGTTGATGTTGAAGGTAACTGTTGTGCCGTTAGCTAAGTAATTGCCCTGTCCGTCAACGAATGTTGCATAATATTGGGTTGCGTTTTTGAAGACTTTTGTAACATCAGTACCGCTGACTGTTGATAAGACAGTAACTTTTGAGTTAAGTTTTGCAGGATCGTAGTTGTCATCACCTTTGTAGTAAACAACAACAGGATATTCTCCACTGTTTAAGTTGATGCTCATTTTGATAGTACCGTTTTCATCAGTAGTACGGGTGCTGTTTACTCCATTAAGGGTAATGATAACACTTGCATTAGCAATACCAGTATCGTTTGAAGTTAAGGAGACCATGAATTTGGTTCCGTTTTTATAATACATTTCTATTTCCGGAGCTATTAACTCTACTGCTTTAGTACTGTTTACAATAATTGTTGCTTGTTCTGTTTTTCTACCTAAAGTGTCATCTCCTGCAAAGCTTACAGTAACAGGATGTTCACCGTTAGGTAAAATTATAGTAATGGTTGCTACACCTTTGGAATCAGTAATGCCTGAGCATAATTCATCATCAATATTGAATGTTAAAGTTTTATTGGCTATTGCGGTTCCATTATTGTCTTTTAATGTAGCACTGTATTCAATTTCAGTACAATTGCTGGTTAAGTCTTCTGCAATTATTGTTGCAGGTGATACGTGTGTAGGGCTGTCTTTTCCACCATCGCTGTAGGTTCCTTGTACATCATCCACGCCTTGGTATTGGGAATCTGCAAATGCGATGTATGTTACAAATGTTGGTGGGAATGGTAGGGAGTCTAATTTGTAGGTGTTTGGACCAATAGTTACATTGTAGTATCCTCCACCGAGTAAAAGACCAATTCTGCTTCCAATCATTGTATTGTTGAATATGTATTCTTCACCTGAACCATATGCTGTAATTGATGCAATTTTTGCGTTCATAATTGTATTGTTGTATGCCATGTGTCCTTTGGAGTGCATGAGGTAGATTCCTTCTTTTGCTCCGTTGATGGTGTTGTTGAATATGATTACATTTGGTCCTGTTCCGTGTCTTACGTCAATACCGTGGTTTACTACATTGGTAATTGTATTGTTTGCAATTATGTCTCTAGGGGAACCGAAGTTAATCATACCGTTTGTGAATTGGTCATGAATATTGTTGTTTGTAATGATTGAATCTCCGGAGTATTGCATGAATATACCAAAGGATGCTTCAGAAATGTCACATCCGGTAATAGTTAAGTTTTTACTTGCATCGGCAAAAATGCCTGCAGTTTTATATTCTTCGGTATTTGCGTTTACTTTGGTAGGGTTATATCCTGGATATCTGCTGATGATATTTAAATCAGAAATTACGGTACCGGTATTATTTAATGTGTATAATACTGCATAGTAAACTTCCGCATATCCTCCGTCAGCACTTTGATTTCTTACTTTTTCAGCTACATCAGTGCTGTTGAGTCTGTCATATCCGATTAATGTTGCATTGTTACCCATAATTTTAATGTTTTTGTCAGTGTAGATACATACATCGTTATAAACTGCATTTGGAGCAAAATTCAATGTATCTCCAGCTTCCATTGCATCGATTATTGATTGAATTTCAGCAGATGTTGCATCACTTGAAACATTGTAAATAGTTCCTGTTGGGGTTAAAATGCTATCATAATCAATTGAGATATCTTTTGGAGTTGGAATATCAGTTTGATTGGTGTATGTTTCTTCTGTTAAACTTGAGTCAGTATAAACACCAATGTCGTCAGTTGCGCTTTGGAAATCGGATTGTGCTGCTGCAACGTAATAAACGAATGTTGGTGGGAATGGCAAATTATCCAATTGGTAAGTATTTTCGCCGATAGTGATGTTGGTGTATCCTCCACCTAATAACACACCAATTCTTGATTTGCGCATTGTATTGTCATATAAATTGATTTCAGATGAACCATAACATGAAATTGAACTTATTGTACAGTTTATGAGTGTATTTTGTGTTGCAGTGTGGCCTTTGGAGTGCATGAGGTAGATTCCTTCTTTTGAGCCGATGACTGTATTGTTTATAACCTGTACATTTGGTCCGGTTCCGTGTCTTACGTCAATACCGTGGTTTTTAGCATTTTTTATGGTATTGTTTGTAATCAGGGTTCTTGCTGAACCAAAGTTTAATATTCCTGTTGTTTTTTGATTTTTAATTAAGTTATTTGAAATAGTTCCGTCTGGGGAACTTGTCATATAAATACCCCATGATGAACCTTCAATTGTGTTGTTGTCAAGTATTACTCCATTTGCTTGGCTTAAGTATAAAGCTGCATTTGAGTATGTTGTATCATTGAGGCCAACAATTGTCAATCCATTCATGGTAATTTTGGATGCGTTCAATAGATATACGGTTGCAAAGTTTGTGATTGCATATCCTCCATTTTCGGTTGTTGCTCTAACTTTTGTAGGTATGTTGGTATTGTTATCTCCTGGGGATGCATATCCTATTAAAGTTGCACCGTTTCCGTTTATTGTTAAGCTTTTATCAACGTATATACAGATATCTGTATAGGTTCCACTTTCAAAGTTTAATGTGTCTCCGTCAGACATGCTGTTTATAGTATCTTGTATTGTCGTACTGTTGGAACCAGCACTTATTGTCTGTTGGGATGCAGTTTGAATATCGTCATTTTCACTTATTGCAATAGTATTATCTTGTGAAGATGTATCTTGTGATATTTCTTCAGCAAATACCATATTTGAACTTAAAATAACGATGAAAACTAAAAAAATTCCCAATAATAATTTTTTATTATTCATTTTTTTCCTCGTTTTGTAATTTATTAAATGTAGATGACAGTCATGTCGATATACACTTAATGTTATATTGTATGTAATAATGTATTTAAATAAATTTTCATAACTATGTTATATTTTCTTATTTTTCAGAATAAAGATTTTATATTTCTTTTTAAAGTTATATTTTTGAAAAAATTTATATTATATATCGATAAATATATTAAAGTGTAAATCAGTTAAATTGTTATGATTTAAAATACATATCGAGAGTAGATTTTATATGAATATAAATAAAGTTAATATGGTATTTTATTTGTTTATAATATGTTTATTCGCTTTATTCTTGGTTTCAACTGTATCTGCTAATGATGAAGTTGTAAATAATGATTTCAGTAATGGAACAAGTTATTCAGTAACTTCAGATTTATCAAACGATGAAATTCAAACCATGATTAACGGCGCCAGTAACGGCGATACATTTGAATTCAAATCCAAAAAATATGATAATATTTCTCTTATCATCGATAAGCAGTTAAAGATTGTATCAAACAAAAACAGTACAGTCAATGTGGATACTTCACTCACTAAACAGGCTAAGGATTTAGGAATAAGCAATACTTTCGGATTCTATTTTACTCAAAATAGTTCAGGCAGCATATTATCCGGATTTAATATAATAGCTGCCAATGCTGATTATGCTGTAATCTTGGACAAGTCATCCAATACTGTCGTTGAAGATAATACCATTTCTAAAGCTGTCAACAATGTTTTAGTTAAAAATGCAAGTAACGTTCAGATAAATAAAAATTATATTCATGATGCAGTTAATAACAGCCTTCAAGTTCAGGACATCAATAATATTTTAATATTCAATAATACGATTGCGTTTAATGGAAGATCAGGAATTGAAACTTCAAACATGTTCGATTCCATAATTGCTTGGAATGAGGTTTATCATAATGCATTCAACGGAATTTCAATGTATAACAAATCTTCCCATAATAATGTAACATATAATCATGTTTATGAAAATACCAACGGTATTTATCTAAACGCACAGTCCTATGGAGACACATTTTTATATAATACATTAGAATATAATCGTTTGGATCCCGATTCTGAATTGGGGGGTTTTGAAACAGGTAACGGTTTTCTGTTTGGTGAAGACTTTGAAACCAGTAAAAAACAACTTCCTGACATTTCCTATAATGCATTGATACATAATGAAAATTTCCAGGCGAAGAATAATCCTTCAAAGGAACAATTTAAATTAGGACCTAATTACTTTGATTCTAATGACGGTGAACATACGTTTATCTGTC
This sequence comes from Methanobrevibacter sp., assembly GCA_017553445.1. Taxonomy (GTDB): domain Archaea; phylum Methanobacteriota; class Methanobacteria; order Methanobacteriales; family Methanobacteriaceae; genus Methanocatella. The sequence continues at coordinate 10,695 of JAFZMD010000036.1, forward strand.
CTATGCTTCTTGCAAAAATATTAAAGATGGATTTCACATCTGTTTCCAATGGTATTGGTGTTCAGATTTATGAGGACGGCCAACCAGTCAATGATTTTGCATTTTTTGACCAAAAGATTTCTGTTGATGGAAAAGAGTATACTGTAGAGATTCAAAATGGTAAAGGAGTCATCGAAACTGATTCCAGTCAGGGCCATGTTGTGGAAGTTAAACACGGTGAAAAAGTACCTGATTACAGAAAGGAAAACGTGGAAAAATACACTCCATCTTCCGATGAAAATCAAGGTTCTGATTCCGGAAGTTCCGGAAATGAAAAAGGTTCTGATTCCGGTAGCGGGGCTTCTTCAGGTTCCGGTTCCAATAGTGGTTCATCAAATTCAACGTCAGGTTCAAATGATGGAAAACAGGGAACCTCTTCAAGCGGCAATTCCAATTCCAAAGCGAATAGCAGCTCAACCAGTGTAGTATCTAATAATCGTGGTCAGGTAGTAGCCAATTATGGTACTAACAGTTCCGATGTTTTATCCGAATCTGAGTCTCAGACCGGTGAAGAGCAGCAGTCTCAAGGTCAGGAAAACGCTGCAGAATCTGGAAGCGTTGATTCAGGACAGTCATCTTCTCCAGGGGATTCCCAACAGGAAGGCAGATCCTATGAATTGGATTCCGTAAGCAAAAAAGCCAATCCTTTACAGGACAATTCTGTTATAATTGTTTTGGGTATTGTATTTTTGGTTGGAATTTTCATCTACGGATACAGAAGTAAAAACGAGTTCGAATGAAATTTAAACTCTTTGGGAGTATCTTAAAACTCTCAAATCTTTTTATTTTTTATATCAGTTTTTACAAATCATTAATCAATGTCATCTAAAAAGCTTATTTTAAACTCAAATAGAAACTTTGAAATCATTGATATCACTTCAAGAATCAATGAGGAAATTGATATTGATGAGGGTATTGTAAATGTTTTTTCAAGGCATTCCACATCAGCTATCGTAGTAAATGAAAATGAAAGCGGTCTTTTAGCTGATTTGGAGTTAATGTTAAAGGATCTGGTATCAGATAAATACTCCTGGCAGCATGATAGGATAGACAATAATGCAAAATCTCATTTAAAGTCATTTTTATTATCTTCAAGTGAAACGATTCCGATTTCTAATGGAAAACTGGATTTGGGAACTTGGCAATCTGTATTTTTCATAGAGCTTGATGGGCCAAGAAAAAACAGGACAATCAACTTAACATTTATCGGTGATTAAAATGAAGAGATGGTTGATAATTCTAATACTTGTTGTCGTAATTATTGTTATTGCGATACTTCTAAGCAATTTGCCTTTTGATGTTACACCAAATAATAATGTCAGTTATCAACAGATAGATGTGGACATGAAAAGATTATGGTATTGATTAATTAATAATGTTGCATAAGATGAGAAAATAATTAATCCCATCTTTTGCATGGTTTTTAGAGTAGTGTAAAGTTACCAGTCACTGCTTGATTGTTTTGGAATAAATGGAATTATTGCTTCAGCTAATTTGCTGATTGGCATAGTTTGTATCCATACTCTTCCAGGACCGGTCAATTTTGAGAAGTATAATCCTTCACCAAACAATATGTTTTTAGCTCCTTTGACTCTTTCAATATCAAAATCAACGCTTTCTTCCATTGCAGCGACATGTCCTGGATCCAATAATAATGTTTCACCTGGCTGCAAGTCCTTTTCAATTACTTCACCATCAATTTCTAAAAATACAATACCTTCTCCACTAAATTTTTGAAGAATGAATCCTTCACCACCGAATATTCCTGTTCCAAGCTTATTTTTGAAGTATATGTCAACATCAACACTTTCTTCTGCAGCCAAAAATGCATTTTTCTGACCGATGATTGTATTGGAGCCATTTAACCTTATAGGCATGATTTTTCCAGGAGTGCATGCGGAAAATCCTATTTTTTGATTGTCTTGCTCTGCAGTGAAGAAATTTAGGAAAAGGGTATCTCCGGACAGTGCTCTTCCAATCCCTTTTAAAAGGCCTCCGCCAGTATTTGTTTCCATCTTCATACCGGAAGTCATGAATGCCATTGCACCAGTTTCATTTTTCATTGTTTCTCCCCTTTGCAATGTACATATTACAATAGGGAATGAACCGCCTTGTATTTCATATTCCATAATTATCACCTAATTTAAATAAATCCATATTTGTTTTTATTATTTTTTATTAATAATCATTATGTTAATTTAAGAGACATAATCAGGAATATTGTATATTCTTATTTCAATTAAATAGAATCAACTAAAATTATTTATTTAACTTGATACAAACTCATGTTTAAATAAATCTGGTGTTTATATGGATTACAATAAAATAATAATTGCTTTAGTTATAGTTTTAATAGCTCTTGTAGTCGTTGGAGTATTACTTTTAAATCCATTAATGGCTAAAGAAGATGTTAATCTTGCCATAACAAGTGATAGTTCTTTATATGATGGAGATAATATTGTAATATTTCTATCTGCAATTAATGGAACTCCAATTGCAAATGAAGTTGTCAATGTTACTATAATCGATGCTAATGGTGGTAAAAATCCTCAAGTAGTAACTACTGATGAAAACGGTAATGGAATATTGCAATTAAATGGATTAACTCCTGGAAATTACAATGTTAATGTAAGCTATGGGGGTAATTCTCACTATAAATCAAATTCCACCATTCAAAATTTAGAAATGAATGAAGTTAAAACTGTTGAAACCAGTTCTCAAACCAGTTCTTCTGGTTCTAGCACACCATATGATATTAACAATCTACCGCCAAGCAATGATCCATATCCTGAAACTAGAAGATATTATATTGATCAATACCATGTCAGACAAGAATATGCTGATGATTATCACAGTATTGTGGATATAAGAACTGGGGAACGCCATGGTGGTTTTGGAAACTAAATTAAAAAAGGTAATTTGGTAGAAAAAAACATTAATGATGATATCATGGTTATATTAAATTTTAAAGATGAAAAACCTAAAATTAGTGATTTGGCAGGTTTGGGTAAAGGAAAAAGTAATGAAAAAACTAATGCAGTAAATCTTAAAAGAAGTTTATATATTACTCAAAAAAGTAAAAAAAGAGTATAGCTCTTTTAAAAGGAATCTATTTGTTAATAAATTCAATTTCAAAAGCTATAACTGGGTATTCTAATGTGAAGTTTGTAATTACTTCTGGTGATATTTCACCAAAGAATCCTTCGATAGTACCGACTTCAGCCGCACCGAATAAATCTGCTGCTCTTCCGGAAATGAATGATGGATTTTCGCTGTCTGAAATTTCCATGGAATATCCTAAATTGGAAACAACGCTTGTCACAACAGATTTAATTTCAGTAAAGTTAGCGGTTGAATGACAGATTAATCCTGCTAATTTTTTAGAAGCTCTAACTTTATTTTCACTGGTTTCATCAAGGTATAGGACATCACCGATTTCAAATATTTTTTGCGGCAAGTCTTCATGCTTGTTGTCTTCTAAAAATTCCATTAAACTGTTGATTAAGCTTGTACGAATCATGGTTCTGTCGATTGTAATCGGCCTTGCAACCTGAACGTGGTCTTCTTCTTCCTGTTTCATGAATTCGTAATGGGATTCTTCGTTTGTAAGCATTAAACTCATTACTTCCTGGAAGCCTAAACCAATCATAACTTCACGAATTGTACTTTCTGATTTGAACCAATCGTTTTCATAAGCTACAGTATTGATATCCGGCAATTTGGCTTCGATGGAGTTGATTCTATATTGTACGGCAATGTTTTCAACGATATCCACTTCGTGCAAAATGTCAACTCTGTATGCAGGAACGTATACTTTAAGTTCATTGTCATTTAATATTTCAGCATCAAAACGTGCTTTCTGTAACAGTTCTTTAATGTCTTCTGCATTCAATGAAGTTCCGCCAATCAGTTCATTTGCAGTATCAACGTGCACATTAATTTCCTGTGGAGTTAAATCTGGAGTTACAACGGTCTTATCGGAGTATTTGACTTCCATACTTTTTATCTTTCCGCCAACTTCGGCAAATGAACAGCATATGATGTTTAATGCCTGATTAACTGCACGTTCATCGGTACCGGTTACATCAACAATGATGTTTTTGGTATCTTCCTTGATTTTGGTCAATTCTCCGTTGATGATTGGTGGCATGGATAGGATATTGTCGTTGCAGTCTAAAATCAATGGGTATTTATCAAAACTTTCAATTAAATGAGCATAATCTTTACCTTTTTCATGTTCGGTTAGAATCTCTTCAGGAGTCATTGGAGTATCTTTTTCAAGAGGAACAAATGCATTTTCCTGTTTTGGGGTTGCAATGTATTTGAATGGAGCTTTTACAACATCTGCATTGTGAATACCAATAGCTACTTTTTTTCTGTCCCTTCCTATTACCCAGTGAAGATTTTCCTGGAAATCCATAATGTATTTTAGTTTATCTCCGGTAAAATCAACATCATCGATTTTTGCAAATCCAATGTATGGTCTTATTTCAGCAACATCATCCTCTACATTTACGATTTCTTCAGATGATGTTATTTCATATTTGGGAAGACCTACTTCCTGACCGATAAATCCTTTAAAAGATCTGGCTACTCCTTCAACAGACAAATTGTCCGGACGGTTAGGGAAGAATTCTACTTTGATTTCCTCATCATCAAAGTCCTCTATGTCACTGGACATCATTGGCAATGTGTCTATTAACTCATCTTTCTCCATATCTATTCCTAAATCTTTTAAATCTTGATATTTGAATGTTATAACTGGCATTTAATTATACTCCATTAAATTTTTCTATAATCCATATATTATCATGAAAAATATTGATTCAATAACGAAATGCAATGCTCTGTGTTCTATCTCGCCCATATGGCCGATTAGAACCGTGTGGCTTACATCTATTATAAAATGAATTGTGGCTGCTAAAATTCCTATTGTTGGTGATAGGAAGATAATGGACAGTACTACAAAGTGAAATGCCGCTTCCATTAATTCATGAACCACCCATGTTTTCCAGGGGGATGAATCAACTGAGTGATATATTAAACCGCCTAATATGATGTAAAAGTTATTTAAAACCTTCCACATCAGCTGTGTGTGTAATATATCGCTTATAGCTAAAACAATTGCAACATAAAACCATAATAATTCCATTGTTTAACAGTCCTTTAAAGATTTATAATATAATTATTTATGAATATTTTATATAATATATTTATCGATTAACAAAGATTTTTAAATGTTTAAAATTCATATTAATTAATGTTAGCATGAAAAGTTTGATAAAAATTTTTAAGAATAAGATTCCGCAGGTTATTATCATATTCCTGCTTCTAGTTGTACAGGCTTACTGTGATCTGTCCTTGCCTTCATACACTGCCAATATAGTGGATATAGGTATTCAAAATACTGATATAGACTATATTATAAATGTAGGAATTTTAATGCTTGTGATGGTTAGCGTTTCAGTCTTTGCTACTATTGGAATATCATATTTCTCAAGCAGGGTTTCTTCAGGATATGCCAAGGATTTGAGAAAAGTAGTTTATAGTAAGGTTTTGAAGTTTTCTAACCATGAATTAAATCAGATTTCAAGATCATCATTAATTACACGCTCTACAAATGATATTAACCAATTACAAAATGTTTTGGCAATGATGCTGATGGTAATGTTCTTTGCCCCGATAATGGGTATTGGAAGCATTATTAAGGCATTTGAAATTGGCGGAAATCTTTCTTGGATTATTCTAATTACCTTCCTGGCAGTTCTGATATTGCTCGTTATAATTACCGTTAGGGTTTTACCTTATTTTAAGTTAACACAGGAACTTATTGATAAGATGAATAAAACTGCTAGAGAAATTTTAATTGGAATACCGGTTATTAAAGCTTTTGTAAGGCAGGATTATGAGCGAAAAAAATTCGGCAAGGTTAATAAGGAGTTTTTAGATGTTAATCTATATGTTTTTAGAACTATTTTCATTTTAATGCCGACAATGACTTTGATTTTAAACTTGATGATTGTACTGATATTGTATTTCGGTGCATATGATGCTCTTGCAGGAAATATTCTGACTGGAGACATTATTGCATTTATTCAGTATTCCACACAGATTGTTTTTTCATTTATAATGCTTGGAGGTATCATGATAATACTTCCGAGATTTTTAGTGTCTGCAAGACGTGTAGCTGAAGTGCTGAATATGGAATTATCAATTGTTGACGGCGATATAACTTCAATAAATGATAATCCAACTATTGAATTTAAAAATGTATCTTACTCATATCCTGGGAGTGAAAAGGAAACACTGAAGGATATTAACTTTGAATTGGTGCCGGGAAAAACTACAGCCATTATCGGTGGAACCGGAAGCGGCAAATCAACAATTTTGAATCTGATTCCAAGGCTTCAGGACGTCACAACAGGAGAAATATTGATTGATGGAATCAACATTAAACAATTAAATTTAAAGACGTTAAGGGATAGGATAAGCTTTACTCCTCAGGAAGCCATTCTATTTCAGGGAACAGTAAAATCAAATATGCAAACAGGAAAAAGTGATGCAACTGATGAGGAAATAGAAAATGCCTTAAAAATGGCTCAAGTTGATTTTTTGGAGGATATGGATGATGAAGTTTCACAGGGGGGATCCAATTTCTCAGGAGGTCAAAAGCAACGTCTGTCAATAGCAAGGGCGATTATCGGTCCTCATGATTTTTATCTGTTTGATGATTGCTTTTCAGCTTTGGATATGAATACTGAAAGCATAGTTAAAAATAATCTGGATAAGATTGCTAAGGATTCATCAATACTATTCGTATCCCAAAGAATTTCGACAATAAGGGATGCAGACGAGATAATCGTTTTGGATAATGGTGAAATAATTGACAAGGGAAGCCATGATGATTTGATTAATCGTTGTGAGATATACTCAGAAATTGCATCATCACAGATGGAGGATTCATTATGCCACCTATAAAGAGAAGACCTCCGGAAAAAGCGGCCGACAATAAAAAGGCCATTAAAAACATTTTGTTTTTATTGAAAGATTATAAGTTAAAATTATTCATAACTTTCATCTGTGCCATCATATCAACAGTATTCAATATTATTGCTCCATTATTGATTGGAATGGCAACTACAACAATATTTGACGGTATCAATGCAATGAACAATCATACTGGAGGAATTGATTTCAATTCATTGTTCTTCCTGCTTGAAGTGGTTGTGGTATTGTATGTTGTCAGTGCAGTATTTTCATACCTTCAGTCATGGTTCTTGATTGAAATTTCAACAAATATTAGTTTTAACTTAAGAACGAGGATGATGGATAAGATTACGCAGTTGTCTATGGATGATGTCAGTGAAAACAAAAGGGGAGACATCCTGTCAAGAATTACCAACGATATCGATTCCCTGCAGACAGGAATTACCCAATCATTCATTCAGCTAATGACGGCCGTAATTACCATTGTTGGCGTTGTGGTCATGATGCTGTATATTAATGTCTGGATGACACTTGCAGCATTGATATTGATTCCGATAGCCTTTATCTTAATCGTTCTTATCACAAAATTCTCTCAAACTTACTTTTTAAAGCAGTTGACTTATAAGGGAGCCCTGAATGCTCAGATTGAAGAAACATTTGTAGGCCATGATATCATAAGAACGTTCAATCAGGAAGACATTGAAATGGAGAAATTTGAATATGATAATGAAAACTGGTTTAAGCATGAATGGAAATCACAGTTCTTTTCAAGCTTCAATGGTCCTTTAATGAATTTTATTTCAAATCTGGCTTATGTGGCAATAGCTGTTTTGGGAGCAATACTGGTAATACAAAAAGCAATCGCCGTTGGGGATATTTTGGCATTTTTCCAGTATATCAAAAACTTCACACAGCCTATCCAGCAGATTACAAGGGTGATGAATCTGGTCCAAACTGCAATGGCTGCAAGTGAACGTATTTTCGAATTTTTAGAAATGGATAATGAAGAAAATCCTTCAGATATTAAAATCGATGCTTTAAAGGATGGAATAACATTTGAAAATGTGAGTTTCGGATATAATGAAGATGAAATGATAATCAAGAATTTATCATTCAGCGTTAAGAAAGGAGATAAGATAGCCATTATCGGCGAAACAGGCGCTGGAAAAACCACTATAGTTAAACTGCTCATGAGATTTTATGATGTGGACAGTGGTGAGATTAAAATTGACGGCGTTAATATTAATGAATATGACAAGCATTCTGTAAGGTCTTTAATGGGGATGGTACTTCAGGACTCCTGGCTTTTCAGCGATACGATAGCCAATAATATCCGTTATGGAAAGTTGGATGCAACAGATGATGAAGTAATCAATGCAGCAAAGCAGGTCCGTGCAGATGATTTCATCAAACAATTATCTGACGGATATGATACAATATTGAATGAGGATTCCGATAATATATCCCATGGTCAAAAGCAATTGCTTACAATAGCCCGGACAATACTTGCAGATAAGGAAATTCTTATTTTAGATGAAGCGACATCTTCAGTCGATACGAGAACAGAAAAATTAATCCAGGAAGCAATGGATAAATTAATGGAAAATAGAACCAGCTTTATAATTGCTCATAGGTTATCCACCATTAAAAATGCAGATAAGATAATTGTAATTGAAAATGGAGAGATTATAGAGCAGGGCAGCCATGAAGAATTGATTGATAAAAAGGGTTATTATTACAATACCCTGAATAATTAATTTTTTTAATTTCTATTTTTCTGAATAATTTTAATCGTTATTTTCATTTTTTTTGGATTAGACTTTTAATTATTGCCTTTTTTTACAAAAATTTTGATAGAAAGTATTTTATAGATAAAATTTAATATATAACAATTAGGTGAAATTAATGTTAGAACAATATTTGCCTTTTATGGGATTAATTATTTTTGGAAATATTGAAAACCTTATCTTAGCTTCCCAAGGTGTTGTTGGGGGTGTAAATCCTAAGATTTTAGGTGGTTTAAGTATAGCTGTGGTTATTATATGGTTACTTATCGGATTTTTTGCAACAGATGTAGCAATGCAATATTCTAATTATATTACGTTTATTGGCGGTTTTGCTATATTTGTGTTAGGTCTTAAATCTGTTATCGATGCTTTAAAGCATATTAGAGAAACTAAAGGAAGTGCATAAAATGGTTGATTTAAAAGATTATGCTCCTTTCACAGGTTTAATTATTTTTGGAAACATTGAAAACCTCATTTTAGCTTCTCAAGGTGCTGTAGCACATGTTGACCCATACATTTTAAGTGGATTAAGTTTGATTGCAGTTATCATATGGTTACTGTTAGGTACTTATGGAACAAGAGTGGCTATTAAATATGCTGATTATATTGAAATAATAGGTGGAGTAGCAATTATTATTTTAGGTATCCAATCAATGCTTGAGGCATTTGGCATATTATAAGTTTTATATGTTTTTTTTTTAAAGAAATAGGGGGGTATTATGGATATTGGTAGTTTAAAGGAATTTAAACAAAGCACTAGGAACAATATTATTGAAATAATAAAAAGGGATGCTAAAGCTACGCTTTCAAATCCCATTGTTATATTAGTTTTAATAGCGCTTATTATTTTACCTTCTTTATATGGTTTGGTTAATATTTACGCATGTTGGGATCCGTATAAAAATACGGGTCATGTTCAGTTCGCAATTGCTAATGATGACCGAGGGGCTTCATACGATGGTGTGGCTATTCATGCCGGTGATGATTTGGTTGATATGCTTAAAAACAATACTGATTTTGAATGGGTATTTGTCAGTTCTGATGATTTGCGGCAGGGAGTACATAATGGAACGTATTATGCAGGTATGGTAGTTCCCGCCAATTTCAGTGAGTGTATTGTATCGATTACAACTAAGGATCCGCATTCGGCCACATTGGAATATAGGGTTAATGAAAAAGCTAATCCTGTTGCAGCAAAGTTATCCGATAGTGCTGCGAAAGCTGTTTATAACAATATCAATGCAGAAATTGTTACTTTCATCAATTTGGCTGCTTATAACAAGCTTGGTGAGTTACAGGCGGGCCTTGCTTCTGGTGCAAGTCAATTGGCTACTGGCGGAGTATTATTATCTGATGGTGCAGGTCAAGTAGCTAGTGGTGCTGATCAGTTATCTGATGGTGCTAATCAATTAACTGATGGTGCTAATCAATTATCTGCCGGTGCTAATCAGCTTGCTGATGGTTCAGGTCAGCTTGCTCAGGGAACAGGTGCTGCTTCTTCAAAAGTTAATAATGTTAAGGATCAAGTGTCTGAAGCTAATCAGGTGGTTCAACAGCATTCCTCTTCAGACTGGGCAAAAAATGAAATGAATTATATTGATGGAAAAGCTTCAGAATTAGCTGATAATGTAACTAAATTAGATGAAGGTGCTCAGGCTGTTCATCAGGGATCAGTAGAATTGGCTTCCGGTACAAATCAACTAAATGAAGGTGTTAATGAATTAAGCCAAGGTACTATGAGTTTGGCTGCAGGTGCTGAATTGCTTGCAAATTCCGCTGCTTCAGCATTGTTTACTGCATCAAGTTCATTAGCAGGTGCTGCTAATGGATTGGCTGATGTAACTGGTGTCGATGAGAATAAAGTTGGGGATTATTTCTATGCTCCAGTTAAATTAGACAGGCATGAAGAATTCCCGGTAAATAATTTTGGTTCACAGGTATCTCCATTCTATTTGGTTTTATCCATGTGGGTTGGTGCATTGGTTACTTGTGTATTATTAAGAGTAGGATCAAGTGTAGGTACTAAATATAGGCCTCATGAAATTTACTTGGGTAAATTAGTTTTATTCTGTACTTTTGCAATACTGCAAACTACGGTTACATTGCTGGGTTGCCTTCTTCTGGGAATCGATATTCATAATCATGTAGTTTTCGCATTTACATGTTATTTTGTTTCGCTGGTATTCATGATATTTGTATACTCATTAATATCTCTCTTTGGAGATGTTGGGGAAGGTATTACAATTATCTTGCTGGTGTTCCAGATTTCAGGTACAGGAGGAATGTATCCTATACAGATTATGAACAAGGTTTTCGGATTTTTACATCCTTATCTGCCGATGACTCATGGAATTAATATTGTCCGTGAAGCTCAGCTTGGTTTAATATGGTCTAATTATATTCCATCATTTGTAGTATTATTAGTATTCGCTATAATTGTCGTATTTGTTTCATTCATATTAAAACAAAGATTTGATAAGCGTACTAAATATTTCGATGAAAAATTAGAGGAATCTGAACTTTTTAATTAAGGTCATATTCCACTTTTTTTATTTTTTTAGTGATTTATTATTCAAAACAGAATCTCTTTTTTAATGTTAAAATTGAATATTTTTATTAACAATAAAAAATATATTTAATAATATTATTTTTACTTAATTATTTTTTTAGGAGAAAATATATGTCAAATGAAGAAATTCCTAAAGACTATGATTTTAAAAAAGAAAAAGAATGGGAGCAGAAATGGGAAGATGAAGACATCTACAAATACATTGGAGATGGATCTCGTCCTAGATATGTTATTGATACTCCCCCGCCATACCCAACAGGTTCAATTCATTTGGGCCACGTTTTAAATTGGGTTTACATTGATATGAACGCAAGATACAGAAGACAAAAAGGTCATGATGTTTTATTCACTCAAGGATGGGACTGTCATGGTCTTCCAACTGAAGTAAAAGTGGAAGAAACTCATGGAATAAAGAAAAATGATGTTTCACGCGCCAAATTCAGAGAATATTGTGTTGATTTAACTACCGATAATATTGCTAAAATGAAAGCTCAGATGCAAGCAATGGGTTATTCCCAGGATTGGACTCGTGAATTTGTAACCATGACTCCGGAATACATGAAAAAGACCCAATATTCATTTCTAAAAATGTATGAAGATGGGTTAATTTATCAGGGTATTCACCCGGTAAACTGGTGTCCTCGCTGTGAAACAGCTATTGCATTTGCAGAAGTTGAATACAGCGACAATACTACATTCTTAAACTATGTTAACTTCCCGCCGGCAGTGGATGATTCTTATGATGATATTGTATCTTCACAGGCATCTGGAAAACAGGCTGACCCAAGTGAAGAGGGTATTCTTATTGCAACAACCCGTCCGGAATTAATGTCTGCTTGTGTGGCTGTTGTAATTCATCCTGAAGATGAAAGATACACTCATTTATTGGGCAAATATGTTGAAGTGCCATTATCACATCAAAAAGTCAAAATCATTGCAGATGAAGAGGTAGATCCTGAATTCGGTACTGGTGCAGTAATGATTTGTACTTTTGGGGATAAAACTGACGTAAGTTGGGTTCAAAAGTATGATTTGGAAATCATTAATGCCATTGATGAAACAGGTACATTAACCTCTGCTGCAGGCAGATATGAAGGAATGGACTTGCAAACCTGTAAAAAGCAGACTATTGAGGATTTAGACAGTGAAGGCTACTTGTTAAAACAGGAACAGGTTGACCAGAATGTGGGCCAATGCTGGAGATGTAAAACCCCTATTGAAATTCTTGTTAAAAAGCAATGGTTTGTAGCTGTAAGGGATTTGATTGAAAAAACCAAAGTTGCAGCCGATGAAATGAAATGGGTGCCTGAACATATGAAATCCCGTATGATTAACTGGGCAGATTCCATGGAATGGGACTGGTGTATTTCAAGGCAAAGAATATTTGCAACCCCTATCCCTGTTTGGTACTGTAAAGACTGTGGAAA
>JAFZMD010000037.1 GCA_017553445.1 Methanobrevibacter sp.
CTTGGTACAACAGTAATGAGGTTCATTTTTTCTTCACCAGTAACTGGGTTGACTAATGTTACAGGGTAAATACCTTCACCTAAATTAATACCCATTGAAATGGTACCGTTAGCATCAGTAGTACGGGTAGAGTTAACTTTATTAATTTCAACTGTGACATTGGTGTCAGCTAAAGGAGTACCGTTAATGTCAGTAAAGGTAGCTTCGAATCTGTCTGGAGATTTTTCGATTTTAATTAAATTTTTACTAATAATGGTTTCAGGTGGTTCTTCAATAGTAATGTTTACAATTTCAGTAGCCATAGCATAGTTTTCATCACCAGTGTAAGTAGCAATAACAGTGTAGTTTCCTGGAGCTAATAATGGCATTTCAAATCTTGCTCCGCCTTCATAAGCAGGAACATAGTAACCAATGCCGTCAACGTCAACTAATAAGTATCCGGTTGCATCTGCTGGTGTTGCTAATACAACTAATTCTTCATTAATAACTATTTCTGCAACATCTTCTTTCATTAAAATATTGTTTTCGATAAATACATTTTTATCTTCAGATACAAAATTGTTGGATGTGAAAGTGTAGGTGTTGTTGTCATTAAATGCGAATAATGTACCTTCATATTCATTATTGGTAACCATGAATTCTCCTTTAGGAGTAATCATACCACCTTGGCTTTCAGCAGCAACGGCTACTATATTGTCGCCTAAGAATCTATTTTCATAAATGTGAATAGTTTCAATATTACTTGGAGCACCGTGAGCGGTATTACCTTCTTGCACGAAAATTGCAGTTTCGTTTTCTGGAGTAAAGAATTCATTGTTGTATATTTCAGAATTTCCTGCTGCTTTAATGATTCCCATAGCGAATGCTTTTGAACCAAGGAATGTATTTTCTGTGGCTGTAATGTTGGTAACTCCACCACCGTAGAAAACACCATACCATACATGGTCCATCCAATTTTTATACATTTCTACATTAGCAGCACCGGATGCAATTGAAACGGCATCGAGCCAGTCTCCTTCAAAAGTGTTATTGATAACTGAAATGCCGGTTCCTCCCATGAGGTTAATTGCTTTTGAACCAGTTTCTTGTTTTGAGAAGTCTTTTTTCACGGTACTTGAATTTGTTGCACCTTCGTCAGCGAAGAAATAGTTATTTTCGATTGTTACATTTCCGGATGGTCTTTTAATGTAAATTCCTGCGTTACCATTTCTGAATGAACAATTTGCTATAATATAGTCACTTCCACCTTCGAAATCTAATGCACGACCATTCCAGAGAACTGGTTGGTAAACTTCAAAGTTTAAGTTATATACTTGTGATCCAGCAACGCTTTCTTCATCAGCTTCGAAAAGGAATCCTTGATAACCTTTTATTGTAGCGCCGTTACCTTGTAGGATGAGAGTGTGTTCAATTTTTATAGAATCACTATTATTACCAAAGTCATATGTTCCATTTTCTGCAAAATTAAGTGTGTCTCCAGCACTTGTATTTGCAATTATTGTTTCAATAGTTGACACATTTGCATTATCTGGCACATCATAACTGGCAGTTAATACATCATTAGCATCATTACTTGCTTCGACTACAGCATCATCAACAGGGATTGATAGAACATCATCGGCTGCAACATCATCGATTGCAACATCTTCTGCTGATACTGCGGAAATAGAAACAATAGCTATTAAAACAATTAATAAAGATAAAAATTTCTTATTCAGTGTCATATTTTTCCTCCTATGAGATAAATTAAAAATTAACTAATAACCGTATAGGTTAATTGATGTTTAGTAACCTAATATATTTATTAGTCACTATTAGATTTAATTTATTATCTATATAAATATTGTTATAAATCGATAATTTTTCAATTTTATATTTTAGTTATAATTTTAATATTTTACATTTTATTTTATTTTTTTCTATTTTGATACATATTTGTATAATTTATTTAGATATAAATATTCGAATTTAACTAATATATAATTCGATAGGATTTTTCACATTATTGTATTAAATTTAAGTCGAATTATTTATATAGTCATATCAAGATAATGTAATTCATATAATTAACATGATGGGAGGTGATAATCTGAATAAGAAAATGCTTATAATTTCGATTTTAATAATTTTTATTTCAATTAATATTGTTAGTGCAAGTGATAATGTTACGGAATCGCCTGGTGTGGAAGATGTTATATTAAATACTTCTGATGCAGATTTATTGGGTGAAAATTTGGTTTACAATGCAACTCTATCATCAAATAACAACACTCCTTTGGCTAATCAGACAATAACTTTTTCAGTCAATGGAATCAATTATACCAAACTCACGGATTTGAAAGGAATTGCATCTTTAAACATTAACCTTAATGATGGTATTTATCCGATTTCAACCATATTTAAGGATTCAAACAGTCAGCAACTGATAAATAACAATACAATTTATGTTTCCCATATTGATGGAACATTGATTAAGGATAATTTGTCTGGCGACGAAATACAAAAGATTATTGACAGTGCAAATGATAATGATGCATTGATTTTTGCAGGTGATAGTTACTCTGATGTATCAATCAATGTAAATAAGCCATTGAATATCCTTAGTATTGTAAAATCCGTTTTTAATGGAAAATATAATTCTCCAATTATTGTTGTAAGTTCAGATAATGTTAACATTTCCAATTTTGTACTTTCTGGAGGGTCTGTTGGAGTTCTTTTAGATAATGTTGAAAATGTTGGAATTTCATATAATGACATTATTAATAATTATAGGGGAATCTATCTTAAAAACTCAAATAATGTAAATATTTCTGCCAATACTTTTTTAAGTAATTATGATGGAATTTATTTCGATGAAAATGTATTGAATACCCAAATCATTTCAAATTATATTTCAAAATCTGAAAATGATGCTATCAGTTTTGCTAAATCTGGTTCTCATACAAACGTGTTTGGAAATACTTTAGAACAAAATCAAAATGGTATTTTTATTGATATGGTTGGGGATGAAGATTTAAACATTGAATATAATACTATTCAACGTAATAAGGATAGCGGTATTTACTTCGGTGAGAATTACCGCAAATCTGATGATGCCGGAATATTGAATATTGGAAATAATTCTATTGTTTACAATAGGGAATTCAACCTCAAGGCAAAGGAAAGTGTTTACAATAAGATAGATTTGAATACCAATTGGATTGCTTCTGATAATCCTAGATTTAATGGGGTTTGTGAAAAAATCAAATTTAAAAAATATCACATGAATGTAAATCAGCTAGACTCCAACACATTATCTGTAAGTGTTGATGGAATAAAAACTGATTCGTTACTTAAGTATTCAACAAATGGTGGCCGCAATTGGCAATATACCACATTATCTGATGGCAAAGGTACAATAAATGTTGCAAATGCAGATGGAAATCTCATGTTTGATTATTATGAAGACAATTCAAATTATCAATACAAAATGAAGGATTATGTGCCGCCTGCTCCAGAAACTCCTGAAGTTCCTGTAACTCCCGAGGTCCCTGTAACTCCAGATGTTCCAAGTAAAACTGATGATTCATCATCCGGTTCCGGTAAATCCGGAGGTAATGGAACAAACAGCAATACTGAAAAAATTGATGGAAACGGAACTTCCACTAATCAGAATTCCGGCTCTTCCCAAAGTCAAAATCTAGATAATGTGGCTAATTCAAATAATGCTATTGAACAAGCTTCTGCTCAAAGTGCTGAAAGCTCTTCTAGTCAGGCATCTTCTCAAGAGCCTTCCCAGACTGATTCAAGTATTAGCGATTCACAGTCCGTATCAAAACAGATATCAGATCCAACGCAATCTATTGCTAAAACTTTGAATATTGATGAGGAAACTGTTAGAATTGCGGGAATGGGATTCATAGTATTGCTTATTATTTTAGTTATCGCTGGATATTATAGGGATGATGTAAAATACATGTTAAATAAAAGAAATGGACAATAATGCCCATTTGCTTTTTCTTTTTTTTATTAGCGATATGTTTATATATTTATATTGTAATATATTAGATTACATAATAATTTAATGAGTTATTGCTATGTTAGATTTAATTTTAGGGTATTTATTGGTAATTGTAATTTTATTTTCTGTAAATATAGGCCTTTTTTTAGGTAATTTTAAATTTAACGATAAGAAAAATACTTTTATATCTGCATTGATGGGAATAATATTGCTCATTGTTATGGCTATTTCAAGTATATTGACAATTAATTTATTAGATTATTTATCCTATGTTTTCATTTTAGTTTCTATAATTATTTTCACTGTATTATATATTTATTTGAAAAGGAATAATTTGAGGTTTTCACTTTCTATTATAATATTTATATATTATATGCTTGCACTCATATTGTCTTCTCAGTTGGCGGAGCATTCGATATTCAATTATTCGCTTGTGATAGTTTCAATAATCGTGATGATTGTGGCTGTCCAGTTATCTAAATTATTAATGTATGCTAAGCGATCTTATAATGTGATTATTGGTGAGTACATGTCTTTAATGGGAATTTTAATTTTTATCCTTGGTTTGACTAATGTTTCCATTATGCAACTAAACCATGAAATGTTTTCTTCATTTTTAATATTGACTCCAACATATCAGTTAATTTATGTAATTATAGGAATTATTTTTGTTTTAATTATTGGATTTTATTTAAACGATAAAAATTGAGGTAATTTATGATAATTCAAGGTACTGAAGCTTTAACTTCATTAATTCATATAATTTCTGAGAGTTTGTTAACTCCTGTTGTAATTATATTGGTGATTTTTGTTGTTTTAGTTATTTTATGTCTGGGCGGAGCCATTAATGAAAAAATTTCACGTAAACCAATCAAATCCAGTGAATTTGAAAATTTGGTTCGTGACATTTCATTTTCTGATTCACCCTCAAAAATTGAGGAATATATAAATAATAGCAGTTTATTTGATTGGCAAAAAGAAGTTCTTGTTAAAATTGCAAAAAATCATGATATCGGGGGCAATGCTAGAAAAGCATTAGCCAGTGAATTAATTTCTAGTGAGGAAACAAGATTAATAAAGCTTACGAATAAGACGGATATTCTTGTTAAATTGGGTCCGATTTTAGGTCTTTTGGGAACTTTAATCCCATTGGGTCCGGGTCTTGCTGCATTAGGAAGTGGTGATATTACCACTCTTGCAGAATCTTTGACTATTGCATTTGATACTACAGTAACAGGTCTTGCTGTAGGAGGTTTGGCTTTTTTAATTTCCAAATTTAAAAAGCAATGGTATGAAGCAGATTTAATTGATGTGGAAACGTTGGCTGAAGTTGAACTTGAATCTTTAAATAATCGAAGTGATTAGCGTGCTTAGGAAAAAACGTAGAATAAGCGATTCGATAGATGATGATCCGATGTCTGGAATCAGCAATCTCTCTGATGCAATGTTGGTTTTAGCTTTAGGATTTTTAGTATTCGCAATAATGGCTTTATCTGCAAATCCAGATTTAATTTCTGATTCTCCATCCACTAAAGATGTTTCTACATCAGATACCTTTAATGAAACATATTCTGATGCTGGCGGAATTGAAGATGGTGGCTTTAATGAAGTCGGAAAGGTTTATGAAGACCCTTCTACAGGCAAGCTTGTAATGGTGTCGGGTTAAAATATATTCATTTTTTTGTTCGTAACAAATAGAATGATTTTTTCTAGATAATTTTGTAGGATTTTGGTAAAACATGGTGAAAAAACATCGATATGAAAATCATTCTATCATGATTTATCATTAACTTTTTATTTATTTATTTAATAGTATTTAAATATTTCTTTTAGCCTCCAATAACAAAGCCTTTTTATTATATGGTTACCATATATAATAACATAATACTATGGATTATATTTTGTATGATAAAATTCATGTATTATACTATAAATTAATTTATAAGGGGATAAAAAAAGAGGTTGATATTATGAGTTCATCTTTTAAAAGTCCAGTAGATACTGCTAAAGCAATTTCTGCAACTGCTGGAGCAAAAGACTCTGCAAATATTGTAAATGTAATATTACTCTCCTTTTTAGCAGGAGCATATATTGCATTCGGTGGTTTATTAGCTGTAATTACCAGCGCAGGTATGTTAAAAGCAGGTGCACCTGTAGGATTAGAAAAATTCGTATTCGGTGCAGTGTTCCCTGTAGGTTTGATTATTGTAGTACTCGCAGGATCTGAATTATTTACCGGAAACGTAATGTTCATGACCCTCGGTGTATTAGACGGTTCCGCATCTGTTGGCGGACTTGCAAAAAATTGGGTATTAAGTTGGTTATTCAACTTTGTCGGTGCTTTATTTGTTGCATACGTTCTCGCATACATGGGAGGTCTTTTCCCAGCAGATTCAGCATTTTCAGCAAAAGCAACTGCTGTTGCTGCCGCAAAGGTAAAAATGCCATTTGCACAAGCATTTATTAAAGCGATTGGTTGTAACTGGTTGGTATGTCTGGCTGTATGGTTAGCTAACGCATCTGACGATATCATTGGTAAAATCTTTGGTATTTGGTTCCCAATTATGGCTTTCGTTACCATCGGATTTGAGCACAGTGTTGCAAACATGTTCTTCATACCATTAGGTATGTTCTTAGGTGCTGAAGGCGTAACCTGGTCTACAATAATTGTTAACAACTTAATTCCTGTAACTTTAGGAAACATAGTTGGTGGAGCTGTATTTGTAGCTTGTATATATTGGTACACTTATCTTAAAGACTAAGTGTGAAAATGATTTAAGAAGCATTCATTGCTTCTTAAAAAAATTTTTTATTAAATTTAATAAAATTTTGGAGATTATAAAATGGTTGAGATTAAATATGTCCCATCTATTTGCCCATACTGTGGTACCGGTTGTGGTATTAATTTCGTAGTTAAAGATGGCAAAATCATTGGGGTTGAACCTTACAAAAGACACCCTGTAAATGAGGGTAAAGTATGTCCAAAAGGTAACTTTGGATATCAGTTCATTAACAGAGAAGACAGATTGACTACTCCGTTAATAAAAGAAAATGGCGAATTCAGAGAAGCATCTTGGGATGAAGCATTAGATTTAGTTGCTAACAAACTCAAAGAAGTATCTGATGAAGACCCAAACAAAGTTGGATTCTACGCATGTGCTCGTTCACCTAACGAAAACATTTACATTACTCAGAAATTGGCAAGGGTTGCTTGTGGTACTCAAAACGTAGACCACTGTGCACGTATTTGTCACGGACCTACTGTAGCTGGTTTAGCTAATACTTTTGGTTCCGGTGCTATGACAAACGGTTTCGACAGTATTAAAGAAGCAGATTATATTTTCTGTATTGGATCAAACAACATGGAAGCACACCCATTGTTTGGACGTAAAATGATTCAAGCAAAACAAAACGGTGCTAAATTAGTTGTATTAGACCCAAGATTCACTCCTACTGCTAAAATCGCAGATGAATATGTACAATTTGAAACTGGTACTGATGTAGCTTTAATGAACGCAATGATTAAAGTAATCATCGATGAAGGATTACAAGATGAAGAGTTTATTCATTACAGAACCAAAGGTTTCGAAGAAATGAAAGAAGTTGTACAAAAATACGACTTAGAAATGGCTTCTGAAATTACTGGTATTAAACCTGAAGTAATTAGAAAATTAGCTATTGATTATGCATCTGCTGACAAAGCAGCTATTGTATACTCATTAGGTATTACCGAACACTCTCACGGTGCAGATAACGTTATGTCCACTGCTAACTTAGCAATGTTAACCGGTAACATCGGTAAACAAGGTACTGGTGTAAACCCATTAAGAGGACAAAACAACGTACAAGGTGCTTGTGATATGGGTGCATTACCTTCCGATTACGTAGGTTACAGAAAAGTTAAAGACCCAGAAACTACCGCATGGTTCAATGACTACTACAGTGGATACGGTTACGAAGTTAACTTACCAACCACTCCTGGTTTAACTTTAGTAGAAATGATGAATGCTGCTCACGCTGGTGACTTAAAAGTATTATACATCCACGGGGAAGACCCTGTATTATCTGATGCTGACGTACAACACACCAAAGAAGCACTTGAAAACTTAGAAATGTTAGTTGTACAAGAATGTTTCTTAACTGATACCGCACAATGTGCTGATGTTGTTTTACCTGCAGCAGGTTGGGGTGAACAAGAAGGTACATTCACCAGTGGTGAAAGAAGAGTACAATGTTTACACAAAGCTCAAGAACCTCCTGAAGGCGCATGGTTAGATTGGAAAATCATGGAAGAAATCGCAGTCAGAATGGGTGTTCCAAGAGAATTATTCCACTACGAATCTGCTGAAGAAATCTTTGAAGAAATCAGAGAATGTGCTCCAATCATGGCAGGTATGGACCGTAAAAGATTAGACACTCCTGAAGCACTTCACTGGCCTTGCCCATCTGAAGACGACCCATGTCAACCATTAATGCACAAAGTAACATTCGCACACCCTGACGGTTTAGGAGTTTTCCAAGCATTAGAACACAAAGGACCAGTTGAAACTACTGATGATGAATATCCATTATTATTAACTACTACCAGAATCTTGTTCCACTATCACGCTGCTATGACCATAAGATGTGAAACCTTAAACAATGAGGTAAAAACTGGATTCATCGAAATCAATACTAAAGATGCTGAAGCAAGAGGAATTATTAACGGTGAAGTAGTAAGAGCTTTCTCAAGAAGAGGAGAAATCGCAATCCCTGCTCGTGTAACTGACGACATCAGAGAAGGTATTGTAAACATTCCAATGCACTTTGTAGAATGTGCTGCTAATGTATTAACTAACTCCGATTCTTTCGACCCTAAATCTAAAATGGTTGAATTAAAAGCTTGTGCTATTGAAGTAGAAAAACTCCCTGAAAAATTAGAAATGAAAGGGGAAGTCTACAAAGATGGTACTGACACTGAAATTAAAGCAGAAAACATGTCAACTACCACTGTAAAAGTAGGTAAATAAATGGGAGTCGATTTAAATGAGCGCAAATATTGAAAAAATGTATTATGCTTACTCTGCTAACGAAGACATCAAAGCTAAAGGTGAATATGGTGGAGTTGTAACTACCATCATGAAATACTTATTAGAAAGCGGAACTGTTGATGCAGTCGTTGGAGTAGAAGAAGGTCATGATTTATATGATGGAGTACCATGTTTAGTAACCGAACCTGAAGACATTATGAAAACCGCTGGTTCAATTCACTGTGGTACCTTAAACTTAGCTAAATTTGTATACAAATACTTAGATGGATGCAGAGACATGAAAGTTGCAGTCTCATGTAAACCATGTGACGCAATGACCATTAGAGAATTAATCAAAAGAGGAAAAATCATCGGAGACAACATCATCTTGATTGGTGTAAACTGTGGTGGAACATTACCACCTGTACCAACCATGAACATGATTAAAGAAGTTTACGAATTAGATCCTAAAGATGTTGTTAAAGAAGAAATTTCCAAAGGTAAACTTATCATGGAAACTGCTGACGGTGAAGAAAAAGGATTCGGTATCGAAGACTTAGAAGAAGACGGAATGGGAAGAAGAGAAAACTGTCAAAGATGTAACTTAAAAATCCCATCCAATGCTGACTTAGCATTAGGTAACTGGGGAGTTATTGGTCCTTTAGCAGGTAAAGCTACTTTCGTTGAAGTTTTCACCGATAAAGGTTCTGAAATTTTAGCTGATGTAATTGATGCTGGTTTAATCGAAGTTGATGAACCAATCGAAAAAGGTATTAAAATCAGAGAAAACATCAACAACTTCATGCTTAAACAAGCTCAAGCTAAGAAAGATGTCGACTATGCTGGTACTACCGGAGATATCATTGACGTATTCCACATGTACGATGAAGAATTCTCCAAATGTATGAAATGTTACGGTTGTCGTGAAGCATGTCCATTATGTTTCTGTGAAGACTGCTGTCTTGAAGCTGAAGGTCCTGAATGGGTACCTGGTGGATACACTCCTGCAGCACCATTCTTCCACTTAACTCGTATGGTGCACATGGTTGATGCATGTACCAACTGTGGTCAATGTAGTGATGTCTGTCCTTGTGAAATCCCTGTAGCTAAAGTATGGAGTACTGTAAACAACAAAGTAAGAGAAGTTTACGGATACATCCCAGGATTCGACAGTGATGACAGAATCCCATTCACCGAACACATTTCAAAAGCTAAAAAATTATAGATAAAGCATTTTTGCTTTATTTATCTTTTATTTTTTTATGCACCTTTCTTTCATTTTCTATTTTTTTATTTAAAAACTAGTTTTTTATTATTTAAAGATATTGATTATATAAAAAAAGAAAATAAGATTTTTTTAATCAATATTAAAAGGTTCTCGTTTATTAATGCCTTTTAAAAATATATCTTCCAATTCATCATCGCTTGCATCATTTCTTATTTCTGTGATTATATCTACAAGATTATCGTTTCTAAGCAGGCAAGGTTTTATTTTCCCATCAGGCGTTACTCTTAATCTACTGCAATTTGCACAAAATTTAGAGTTATCGACGGGTTTAACTACCTCAATTTCTCCACCGTTTATGTAATATTTTTTACGTCCCTGCATAAATTTACGTTCTCTAACCCCATCAGCCATATCAGCTAACTTTTCTTCAACCACATCTAACTTATAATGATATTCGGATGAGAATTTATCATCGTCACAATTTTCGCTTTCAATAAGTTCTATTAGTTGGAGTACCATGTTGTTGTCTCTGCAGAATTCAAACATGTCTTTAATCTCATGCTCGTTAATGTCTTTCATGACAACCATATTGATTTTAACGGGATAAAGTCCGACTTCGACACTTTTTAGGATTCCTGCTTTTGCCTGGTTTAAATAATCCATATTTGTAACAAATTTGTATGTATCTCTATTTAAAGTATCTAAACTAACATTAATCCTATTTAAACCAGCTTCTTTTAAGTCTTCAGCATATTTTTCAAGCAGTACTCCGTTAGTTGTAAGTGAAATGTCTTTGAAATCTAGGCTACCTATTTTTTCAACGATTTCAACGATATCTTTTCTAACCAATGGATCTCCACCGGAAAGCCTAATCTTTTTAACTCCTAATTTTTTAGCTATTTCACATATTTTATATATTTCATCAGGAGTCATTTCATCTTTTGAAGTTATCATTCCGTCATGGTGACAATATATGCAATTCTCATTGCATCTATTGGTAATAGTGATTCTGAGTGATATTATTGGCCTTTCGAAGTTATCTTTTACAAATTCATCATCCATTTAATCACTCTCCACTTTGATTTTTATATTATTGATTTCATCATCTATCTTTAGAGTGTCAATAACTGCAAAAATAGTTTCTTTTAATATTCCTCTTGTGAATTTATTGATATCTACTGGATTATCATTTGTTTTTAGAGTAATGTTGGCGTCATTTAAGCTTTTGTTGTAAATGTTGGATATTTCAATATCTATTTTTTCAACATTACCTTCAGTTTTTAGGGAGTTAACCATTGCATTTATTGAATTTGTTATAAGGTCATTTGTAAACTTGTTTATCATCAGATTTCTGTCATTTATTAAAATTGTTGTTTTTTTGTCTATTTTAGAAGTTGATTCTGTATCAGGTATGACCAATTCGATTTTGTTGATATCTTCAACGCCATACTCATCAAGGTTTAGTGTGCTGATAACTCCTAAAATGTTCTGTTTTAAATAGTCGCTGACAAACCTGTTTAATCCTACGACTTTATTGTCAATTGATAAGTAACTGTGTACTTTATCCAAGTCTTCAACTTTAAGATTTCCTTCACGGATTTCTTCAGCAATTGCCTCACCATCATTGAATCCGCAGTTGTTTGCAAACAAGGTATCAACAATATCATGACCTCTTCTTTCAATGAGGTCAGCCAATTCACTTATGCCTTCATCATCAATTGTAAAGGAATCCACTTCTTTTATGGTATATTCGTCCCTAACTTCTGGGGAAGTAATGATTTTTGGATAATTGTAACTTTTATATCCTTCAATTATTACGAAATCAAAATTGTCAAAGTGTTTAAGTAGGTATAATATTCTATTCAAGTCATATTCAGCTTTCACGTTAAAGAATGTTGTTGATCCAACACCCACTACCAGATTTGCTCCGGCCTGTTTATGTTTCCATGTGTCTGTATTTTCCTTATCCATTTCTATAGAATGATGTGAATGCTTTATTGAGGCTACATTATATCCTCGCTTTGTTAACTCTTCAATGACTTTCACTGTTAGTGAAGTTTTTCCAGTGTTTTTTTTACCAACAATTGATGCAATTTTCATTTCAAATCTCCCTTATATTATTATTGTTTTTTGTATTAATTAATTATTTCTAAATGATGATGTGTAGTTACTACACATTATTTAGTCAAGCCTTAAAATTTGGCTAAATTTTGTGTTTTTGTAATATTTTTGGGATAATTTTTTATTACTTTTTTACCCGAAATGGTCGATATAAACAATAATAAATATCGATAATTTATAGTTAAAAAAGATATAATTAATTAAAAATACTTATTTTTATTTTAAAATTATTTTAATATATTTATTTTAGATTTGTTTTATTTTAATTAATTTTTTAAATTTTTTTAGTGTAGTATTCCCACAGTAATATATAAAGATTCCGACTTAGATTTAGTAGGCAAATATATTTATATAGATAAACATATGTGTAATCATTACACATGGTGGTTCAAATGCCAAAACATATTGCGTCTGGTTTAAAATATTTGGCTGCGGTTAAATTAAAGGAAGCAGGTGAAAGTCACCAGGCAATTGCTGATGAGTTAGGAGTTGATAGGTCCACTGTATCACATTATCTGAATGGCAGGAACTTATCCTGGAATTCAATTGATGTTGCAAGAACTATCACTGAACTATCTCCCAGGGATTTTTTAATAATGACCAATGCGGTATTTGATGAACCGGAGCAGAGTCGAAAAATTGTGAATATTTGCCGAGAAAAAAACTATGAAGCAATTATTGAAGATTCCTGTATTGGTTGCGGCTTATGTGTAAATGCGTGTTTAATGAAAGCTATTAAGTTAGAATCATTGACAGCGCATACAAACTCCGTACTATGTTGTGGTTGTCAGCTATGTAAAGATGAGTGCCCAACTGATTCAATTAAAATTTTGGAGATTTAATAATGATAAGAAATTTGAAAGAAGTTAATGACAATAACTTTGACATTACTAGGTCAGCGGAGGAAGTAAGGAATTTATCTTTCAAAGACCATGTCTGTATTGGATGTGGAATTTGTGAGTCCACTTGTCCTGTTGGTGCAATTACCTTGAATGAGATTGCTATTGACTCTCGTGTTCAATTAGCTAATAATGTCTATTTCAGTGGTCATGAAAAAATTGCACAAAATATCCATGACGAATTTGATGTTCAAAGGATTAGTATTAATGAAGACAAATGTGTATTGTGTGGTATGTGTAGCGGATTATGTCCTGTTGACGCATTAGTATTAACCATTGATGGTGTACCAATTAGTGAAATCGAAGCATATCCTCACTACATTGCATATTCCGAAATTGACGATGACGAATGTGTCTATTGTAAAAAATGTGAAATTGCATGTCCACGTGATGCTATCGCAATTGACAGAACATTACCAGATCGTGCAGATTTAGTAACTGGTGAAATTGAAATAAATGATGATGATTGTATTTACTGTGGTGTATGTGAAGAATTATGTCCTGCAGAAGCAATTGTTGTTGACAAAGAAACTGGTAGGGAATCTATCGAAGTTGACACCGACAAATGTGTTTACTGTTTAGTATGTAAAAAAGCATGTCCTACTAACGCTATTAAAGCATTATGTAGAATTTGTTCATACGGTGAATATGATATTGACCCTGCAAAAGCTGTTGTTACAGGTAATTCAGTCATTGACAGTGACCTTTGTGTTTACTGTGGATGGTGTGAAGGAGTCTGCCCAACAGATGCAGCTAAAGTCAAAAAACCATTTGAAGGTACAATTGAAGTTGACCAAGATAAATGTCAAGCATGTGGTGCTTGTGTAGATATTTGTAAATGTAATGCATTGGCATTCCCAGTTTCAACTGGTCCAGGTTCAAGATTAGACCACATTGTTGCACAACCTGATTACTGTATAAAATGTAAAGCATGTGCTAAAGCATGTCCTAACGGTGCAATAACTGTAACAAGAACTGAAGTTGATCACACTCCAACCAATTCAGCAACTTGGACAGATGCTTTAAATGCAATTAAAGACTAGGTGATTCGATGGAACTTAAAGTAAATCAAGATAATTGTTTAGGATGCGGAATTTGTGTAATTGCTTGTCCTGTTAATGCTGCTATTAGTCCAGAAAATGCTGGTGGTAATGGTGCAAAAACTGAAGAAGTAGTTATCATGGTAGAAAATGGGTTTATTAAACTTTTCAGTCCAGATAAATGTGAATTATGTGGAACCTGTCAAATGTTTTGCCCAGTAAACGCTATATGGTTAGAATAGGGGGAATAATTGTGCATTATGCTAATACTTATTTAGAAAAACCTGTTGTACCTGATGTAAAAATTACCGGGGAAGGAACTACTGATGTTCTTAAATGTATGTTAAACACAGGATCAGACATCTACCAAGGTGCATGTAAGAAAAGAGGTTCCACCTTAAAAGAAGAATATAAAAACGCTTCCGGAACCTGTTACATGGATCCAAGAGATATGGCAAAATTAGGTGTAAACAATTGGGATACTGTTTTAGTAAAAACCGATTTCGGTGAAGTTGTTGTAAACTGTGCAGTATCAAGAGATGCACCTCACGAAGGTACTGTATTCATTTGTAAAGGACCTTGGGCTAACACTATTGTAAGTCACGATACTTACTGCTGTTCTGACCCTACTTACAAAGGTATTAAATGTACTGTTGAGAAAACAGACAGAAAAGTATTACTCATGGCTGATTTAATGAGATGGGTATACAAAAAATATGTTGATGAAACTGATGATGACACTATTGAAAACATGGACTCATTAGGTGAATTACCAGTTTACAAAGGACGTAAATGGGAGGAGTTGATTGATCATGACTTATGAACCACCTATAACTGATTACGATTACATTGTTGAAAATTGTACTTGTGCATTTTGTGGATGTAACTGTGATGATTTAGACTACTTGGTCAAAAACGGTCACGTTGTTGCTGTAAGACACGCATGCAGACTTGGTGCAAGTAAAATCATGGAAGATATGGACCAAAGATTAATTGTTCCAATGATTAGGGATGAAAATGGAGAACTTATGGAAGTTGATTGGGATACTGCTTTAGATAAAGCTGCTGAATACATTGCTAACTCAGTAAGACCAGTATTTTACGGTTGGTCTGAAACTTCTACTGAATGTATGAAAGAAGGAGTAGCTTTAGGTGAATATATTGGTGCAGTTTTAGATAACCAAGCAACTATCTGTCACGGTCCTTCATTGCAAGCTGTACAAAATGCAGGTTATCCTATCCAAACTTTAGGGGAAGTACAAAACAGAGCAGACGTTATTGCATACTCTGGAAGTAACGCAATGAACTCTCACCCAAGACACATGGCAAGATATGCTGTATTCTGTCGTGGATACTTCAGACAAAGAGGAAGATTTGACAGAACTGTTATTACCATGGATCCAAAATTCTCAGACACTGCAAAATGTTCTGACAAATGGATTGGATTTGAACAAAACGGTGACTACGGTTTCTACAATGCTATTAGGGCTGTATTAAGAGGAAAAGAATTATACCAAGATGTAATTTCCGGAATTCCTAAAGAAGATATTTATGAATTAGCTGAAGAAATGAAAAATGCTGAATTCGGTGTTTTATTCTTCGGTCTTGGTTTAACTCACACATTATCCAAACAAAGAAACATTGATATTGCTATTAAAATGGTACAAGACTTAAACAGATTCTCCAAATGGGGTCTTACTCCAATGAGAGGACACTTTAATGTAAATGGTTTCAACATTTTCATGGCATTTGAATGTGGATTCGCTTTCGGTGTTGACTACTGTAGAGGATACCCAAGATATATGATGGGTGAAACCAACACTATCGATTTATTAGTAAGGAAAGAACCAGATTGTTTCATGGTTATTGCAGCTGACCCAGGTGCTCACTTCCCTAACGGAGCAAACCAACACTTAGCTAACATTCCTGTTATTCAAATCGATATCCACTGGGGTCCATCAACTGAACTTGCTGATGTAGTATTACCAGGTTCATTCATTGGTGTAGAATGTGCAGGTACCAGTTATCGTATGGATGGAGTTCCTATTTACATGAAAAAAGCTATCGACAAACCAGAAACTTGTCGTGATGACGAATGGATTGTCCGTGAATTGAAAGAAAGAGTAATGAAACTCAGAGAAGAGCCAAATACAGCTCCAAAATTTGTGCCAAATCCAAATGCACTCTAAAGGTGATATAATGGAATATATTCTTAAAAATGGTATAGTCTACGACCCAGCTAACGAAGTTAATGGGGAGCAAATGGATGTCATGTTCAAAGACGGCATTATCGTAGATGAAGTTTCCTCAGATGCTAAAGTCTTAGACGTTACCGATAAAATAGTCATGCCGGCAGGTATTGACCCTCACGCACACGTTGCAGGTCCAAAATTAGTAGTTGGAAGATTGTACAGACCTGAAGATTCCAGAAGAGGTGTTACTCAAAAAACTAAAGTATTAAGACCTGAATCTGGTTTCTCAATCCCAAGTTGTCCTGCAACTGGTTACAGATACTCAAGATTAGGTTACGGTACTGTTGTAGAAGCAGCTATGCCTCCTCTTGAAGCAAAACACACTCACGAAGAAATTGCAACTATTCCACAATTAGATATTCCAGCTTTACCATTATTCGGTAACAACTGGTTTGTAATGGAATATGCAAAAGATAATAATATTGAAGATATTGCAGCATTTATTGCAGCATGGTTAAAAATCTCAAAAGGTTACGGTGTAAAAATAGTAAACCCATGTGGAAGTGAAGCATGGGGATGGGGTATGAACGTACATGGTTTCAATGATAAAGCCCCATACTTTGATGTAACTTCTAAAGAAGTTGTTATTGCTTTAGCAAAAGCTAACGAAATGTTAAACTTACCTCACTCTATTCACATTCACCCTAACGACTTAGGTCACCCTGGTAACGTACCAACTACCTTAGAAACCATGGATGCTATGGATGGCATTAAAAAAGGTAAAGGTGCAGCTGAAGTCAGGGATCAAGTTATGCACATGACTCACTTGCAATTCCACTCTTACTTAGGTAACAGTTGGAAGGATGTAACATCCGGTGCTGAAGAAGTCGCTAAACACTTCAACAAAAAAGACAACATAACTTGTGATATTGGTCAGGTAACTTTCGATGAAACCACTACCATGACTGCAGATGCTCCTATGGAATACGATTTATTCAGATTATCTGGTCTTAAATGGACTAACAAAGATATTGAATGTGAAACTGCAGCAGGTATTATTCCATGTATTTACTCCAAGAAAAGTCCTGTTAGTACATTGCAATGGGCAATTGGTCTTGAATTATTCTTGTTAATCGAAGACCCATGGAGAGTATGTTTAACTACTGACCACCCTAATGCAGGACCATTTACTAGATACCCAAGAATTATCTCTTGGTTAATGAGTAATCAGAAAAGACAAGACATGTGTGAAAATGAAGTTCACAAATGGGTTAATAAAAGAACCCTTCTCCCAAGTCTTGAAAGAGAATACGATTTCTACGATATTGCAACTATTACAAGAGCTGCTCCAGCTAGAATTTATGGATTCACTGATAAAGGAGCTCTTACTCCAGGATACAGAGCAGATATTGCAGTATATGACATAAATCCTAATGATATTGACCCATCCAGACAAGCTGATGAAATCGAAAAAGGTTTCAATGTAGCTGAATACACAATTAAAGATGGTCAAATCTTAGTTAAAGATAAAGAAATTGTTAAAGTTAAAGAAAGTCAAAACGTTTGGGTTAACGTAAAAGGATGGGAACAAGAAGAACAAAAAGTCATCGACAACATTATGCCGTTCTTCACCCAATACTACTCAGTTAAATGGGAAAACTATCCAGTACACGATCACTACGTATCTAACCCAATTAGAATAGATGTTGATGGTAAATAGGGGTGTTTAGTTTGAAAACAATTACATTTGATCAAATAAAAACTTCTTCAATCGCTTTAGAATTCGATGAATTGATTCCTGATGAAATTTATTCATGGACTGAAGCTGATTTCGCAAAATATCAAGTTCCTATTGGAAACTCCAGATTCCCAATCACTGATTTCTTCGACATTACCGTTGAAGGTGAAGCTGAAGGACCTGCTGAAGTTAAAATGATTCTTAACGGGGACTTAAACAGAGTTAAATACATTGGTTGTAAAATGAGTGCTGGAGACATTGTCTGTAACAGTAGTGTAGACCTTCACGTTGGTGCTGAAATGAGTGGTGGATCCATTCTCGTTAATGGTAATGCTGCTGCTCACGCTGGAAGAGAAATGTCTGGCGGATACCTTGAAATTACTGGTAATACCAAAGAATTCACTGGTGCTTCCTACATTGGTGAATGGAGAGGTATGACTGGTGGAGAAATTGTTGTTGGCGGTAACGCTGGTAAACAATGTGGTGAATGTTTAACTGGTGGTAAAATCCATGTTAAAGGTAACTGTGATATCTTAGCCGGTATTCACATGACCAAAGGTATTATTGAAATCGACGGTGATGTAAACCGTTGGCCTGGTGGACAAATGAAAAACGGTACTATTGTTATTCACGGGTTCTTAGGAAGATTGCTTGAAGGATTTGTCCTTGAAGGTATTGTAGAAGATCCTGAAGACAGTGGTGTTGTATTCAAAGGTAAATATATTAAATATACTGGTGATATTGGTCTTAACGGTAAAGGTAATTTATACTTGGATGCTGAAGCAAACAAAGAAAAATTATCCTCTTACGGTGAATTGGACGACGAATATACATCAATCAGAGAATATAGGAATTTATAATTCCTTCCTCTCTTTTTTATTTTTTTTAGATTGTAAGGTGGTTATTATGGTAGAAGAGCTTTTAATGAGTGTTGATGAAGCAATTGAATATGTTAGGAATAATGTTAATGTGGGTGATACTTTAGAAGTTTCTTACAATCGTATTTTTGCTCCAGGTGAAGTTTTAGGCATTACTGAAGAAGATGAAGAAACTGGAGAAGGTCTCAGAGTTGGTTTACAGTTAAACGGTGAAATATTAAATCAGGCCGTTGAAATTGATTTTAAAGAAATATATGAAGATTTACTTGAAATCAATCACATTACTGAAGATAAAGAAGTTACTATTGAAATTGACTTCTAAAATAACTCTTTTTTTTATTAATTTTTAATTTTGTTTTATTACCTACGAACAATTTATATATTATAAGATATAAGTATAAGTAAGAGGTGAATTCTATGAAAGAATTGTCATTATCTGTAGATGAAGCTGTAAATTACTTGAAAGAAAATGTAAAAATCCATGATAATCTTGAAATTTCATATAATAGGATTTTTGCTGAAGGTGAAATTTTAAATGTGGATTTTTCTGAATATTTTGGAAAACCGGGATTTAAAATCTTATTGTCTTTAGATGAATCACATCTCAACCCTACTATTGAAATCGATGTATATGAAATTCAAGAAGATTTAATTGAATTTACTTATAAACCTCAAAATGATGGTGAAATTGTGGAAGTAACTGTAGTTTAAACTACAGCCTATCCATATTTTCAAATGGCATTAATTTTGTATCTGCTTTTACTTCAATGTCTATTCCTTTTTCTTTAATGGCAGCTATTGTATTTAGACCGCTACCTGTTACAAGGCCGAAATAATAATTGTCCGCTTTTGCATTATAGGTTAATTCTCTAGGTTTACCGATTTTATAAATAGGCAATCCTAATTTTGACAGCTTATCCAGGAAATAAACACTGTGGTCTCTTGCAACATATGGTATTTCTTTTAAACTTGCAAGCAGCCTTTTTGGCCCGTTATCGTTAATTATTGATGTCATGTCCTTAGCGATGAATATTTTATGGGGATCTATTGAAGAACCTGTGTATGAAATCAAATCAATGAATAATGGGGGTTCAGTCAGTTCCAACAATCCCCCGTATTTTGGCGTAGATTTAATCCCATTTTTTATTAATAATCCATCTATGCTTAAACTACATATGGTGGCTATGCCTACTTTTTTGTCATCTTCAGGATGAGGTATGATTTTGAAATGAGGATTTACATATTTTTGGTTTAGTTCATAACTTTTTTTCATGGTTTGCATTGCTTCATCCAAATCATCTTTATTTATATAAGATATGTTGGCTACAATGTTGCCGCTTTTCTTTTCAATGTCCAAGTCAACCTGTTGGATTAGATTCCATGATTTTGACAGGATAAATGAAATATTGGTTTTTATATTTTGTTTGTGTTCTTTTAATTCATGGTTCATGTTGGAGGCTATAGGTGTTAATTCATTGAAATTCTCTAGTTCTTCTCCAATTTTGATATTGATGTCATGACCTAATTCCTGTAATGCACAGAATGGTGTTATTCCTCCAATTATTCCAATTCCAACCATTCCTTCATCAACATGCAATCCCAATATGTTTTCTCCTTCTTCAGATATGGCTATTATACCTCCGATACCTATTTTTTGCAGTTTGGATAGAATTTTCATTGTTTTTTCTTTGCCTACACTAGGTATTAGTCTGAAATTTGCAGGTATGTATCCTGTACCTTCATTCATCACATCCAATACGGATGTCATTTTGGGAGCTATAAACGCATCTAAAGGTGATATTGAGGTTTTCTTGTAGGATATTAGTTCTTCATAAGCTATTGGATGATAATCTTCAATTTTTAATAAACCTCCATATTGCGGCTGTGATACAATTCCTTCATTCAAAAGTATTCCATCGATTGTTGTGCCGCATATGGTTTTTATCTCTATGGGGTCCTTACCTTCAACTCTATTTATATTAACATAAGGGCTCACAGAAAGACCACTTGTGAAAATATTTTTAAGTAAATCGTAGCTTTCTTCGCTATAAATGGTTGACGTGTTAACAACAACATTTCCTTTTTTATCCATATAGTTAAAGTCAGTCAAATATATCAATTCTTGAAATTTTGAATAGATGAAATCAACTTGATCATAAATCAATCCTTTTTCTAATTTTTCACGCCCTAAATCTGTAATCTGTCGCCCAGAATAACCCATCCTTTCAGTGAAACCTTTTTCGTCTAAAATTTGCATGTGGTATCTTACTGCACGTTCACCTAAATTAAAGCCTTTTTCTTTTAACTCATCGGCTATTAATTTGGAACCTGTAGGTTTTTCTTGTTTATTTAAAATTCTTAAAATTTCAATCATCCGGCGTTCTGATTCTGACATGAAATATCTCCCATTCAAAATTAAATATAAGTGATTTTAATTATATATCAAAAAATAAAAATGATATTTAGATTTAAATATCCAAATATTTTCTTTGTTCGTATCCGAATACCTGTACTCTGTATTCGTCCCATTCTTTATACTTGAGTTCAAGGAATTTTTGGCTGACATGATTTCCAAGTGCATTCAAGATAAGAGGATCTTCTTCAAGTGCATGATATGCTTCCCATAAACTGGTAGGTAAAACTTTTATTCCCATTGATTCCCTTTCCTCTTCAGTCATTTTATAAATGTCCAGTTCTATCGGTTCGCCAGGATCAATTTTATTCACGATTCCATCAATACCTGCTTCAAGCATAACTGTAAATGCTAAGTATGGGTTACATGCTGGGTCAGGAGATCTGTATTCGATACGGGTTGCTTTGCCTCTTGCAGCAGGAACCCTAATTAAAGCAGATCTGTTTTTAAGACCATATGCTCTGTATACTGGAGCTTCAAAACCCGGCACTAAACGTTTGTAGGAGTTTACAATTGGGTTAGTGATTGCAGTGATTGCTGGGGCGTGTTTTAATAGCCCGCCCATAAAGTGAAGTGCATCTTTTGAAAGACCGGTTTCTGAATCAGGGTCTGAAAATAAGTTTTTGTCTCCTTTAAATACGGATTGGTGACAGTGCATACCACTGCCGCTCACACCAAAGAACGGTTTTGGCATGAATGTTACTCTATAATCTAGCTGATCGAAAGTAGCCATATTATCTACAATTGCTTTAATTGCCTGTTTGAATGTAATAACTGCATCGGCTGTTTTCAATGCATCCTTAAATTTAAATGCGATTTCATTCTGGCCTGGAGCTACTTCGTGGTGTGATGCTTCTACTTCAAAATCAAGTTCTTCTAAATTTAAAGTCAGTTCCCTTCTGAAGTCAGGTCCCTTATCACGAGGTTCAACATCGAAGTATCCCGCCTGGTCGTAAGGCATCGGATATCCATTTTCATCGATATCTACAATGAAAAATTCCGGTTCAGGACCGATGTTATATTGCAATCCCATTTTTGCGATATGTGATAATGATTTTTTAAGCACTCCTCTTGGATCTCCTTCAAACGGTTCTTTTTCAGCGGTCCACACATCACAAATGAATCGGCATGTTGCTGATTCTTCTGGTCTCCAGGAAAGTCTTGAGTAAGTGTCAATGTCTGGCTTTAAAACCAAATCACTGTCATTCACTCCAACGAATCCTTCAATTGATGATCCATCGAATAACATTCCTTCATTGAATAATTCATTCATATCTTCGCCATTAAATGGAATAACAATATTTTTAACGGTTCCATTAATATCTACGAATTGTAAACGGATAAATTTGATGTTGTCTTCTTTCATTTGTTCTTTCATTTGTTCTATTTTTTCTTCGCTGATGTCGCTCATTAAATCATACTCCGATAGTTTTTTTTCGTTAATCGGAAAATATATTCCTATTTAAAAAAATCTTTCCATTTTATATTATATAAATCTTTTGAAAAGATATTGATTAATTTATATTTTATAGTATAATAATATATAAGATAATTTTAATTTAATATATTTTTGTTTATATTTTTAATTAAGTAGTATTAATTTGTTTAAAATTAATTGTAAAAAAATAAGAAAATGTGGGGAAATGTTAAATTTCCTCAATTGAAAAAGAAGCAAAGTTCAATAAATCAAAAGTTAAAATTTTAGGTGCAACAGTAACATCTCCAACACCAGTAATAATTTTAAAGGCTTCAATAGCTTCCAAGCAAGCAATTAGATTAGGGGTCGGGCCAATGACTGGTGGAACTCCTGAAGTAACATTCAAAAGTTCTTCTATAATGTTGGGAGTTAATTCTCTGCCTTTTGAAGGTAAATTAAACATTTCTTCGTATGTTTTATCACCATCAGGTAAAAATGTAGTTATTTGCCCCAATGTGCCATGAATTGCACCATGAATGTACGGTATTCCCTTTTCTTTTGCTTTTCTTGAAACGATTACTCTTGTTAAGACATTATCAAGTGCATCAATAACGATATCCGAATCGGAAATAATCTTGTCAATGTTTGTTTCATCCACATGTTCATTATAATTAGTCACTTTTACGTATGGGTTAATCAATCTTACTTTTTCAGCTGCAACAGCACTTTTTTCAAGACCTACGTCCGCTAGGGTT
Source organism: Methanobrevibacter sp. (assembly GCA_017553445.1). GTDB lineage: Archaea > Methanobacteriota > Methanobacteria > Methanobacteriales > Methanobacteriaceae > Methanocatella. Next base: position 23,691 of record JAFZMD010000037.1, read on the forward strand.
GAAAACGTTTGCCTGTTAAGGTTTGAAATATCAAATACATCTTCATCAACTACAATAAGTTCGCCGATACCCATTCTTGCCAGCATTTCAATTGTTTGGCCTCCGATTCCTCCACAGCCAATGACCGTAATTTCAGCGTCTTTAAACCTTTGCTGTTCGCTTCTTGTAACAATGCTCATCTGTCTGGAAGCAATTTCCCAATATCCGTCACCTATATATCTTGTTGGCATTTTCTCACCTAAAAATGATCAAATTCACTACCGAAGTACTCATAGACTTTTTGAAGTTCTTCTGGAATGTTCAACATTTGAGTACAGAATGGTAAACATTCCATACATTCTACACAGCTGTCTGCCCTTGAATCATCATCAATTAAAGAGAAATACTGCATGGCACTGGCTTTAGGATCATTCATCATATGTGCAATATTATATTCATTTAAACAGTTTATTATATCAACACCATGTGGGCAGGGCATACAATAGCCGCATCTGGTACATCTATTTCCTAAGAATGTCCTATAAGTTCTTGCAACTTCCCTAATTAATTCCTGATCATATTCACTTATAATGTCTTCTGTTGAAGCAATTTTTATGTTTTCTTTAACCTGTTCTAAACTAGTCATTCCGCTTAAAACACAATCGACATCATCCCTATTCCATAAGTATTGCAATGCCCATTCAACAGGAGTTCTCTTAACTTCAGCCATATTCCATATTTTTTGAACTTCTTCCGGAATATTTTGAACTAATCTTCCTCCACGAAGAGGTTCCATTATCATGCTTCCGACATTTACCTGCTTTAGATAATCAAGACCCATCACTCCGGATTGATAATATTCATCAAGATAATTCATTTGAGTCAAAGCGACTTCCCATTTGGGATATTCATCCAATATTTCGATTAGATAATCGACTTCAATATGTGATGAAAATCCAACATGTTTAACTTTGCCGCTTGCTAAACAATCATCTAAAAAATCTAAAACATCTAATTCTCTAACTTTATTCCAATCAGGAACAGTTAATGAATGAAGCAAATAAATGTCAATGTAGTCAGTTTGTAGTTTATCAAGTTGAATATCCAGATAATAGTCAAAATCAGATTTTTTCTCCATTAGCCATGACGGGGACTTTGTGGAAAGTATTATTTCGTCCCTATAACTATTTTCTTTTAAAAAGTTTCCAACAAATCTTTCACTGTTTCCATCGCCGTCCAGCTCTTTGCTGTGATATGGATATGCAGTATCAATTAAATTAATTCCATTTTCAATACCATATTCAAGCATTTTGGAAGCTTCAGTTTCATTAATATCTGCATTGGAATTAAAAGTCGGCAATCTCATAGTTCCAAAGCCTAATCTTGAAACTTTTAAACCACTTTTTCCAAGTTCATTATATAGCATATCATTCCCTCAATGATATTTTTTTTAAAAAAAGTATATAAAATATATGTTTTGAAATTGAATTTGTAAAAAAAGTTTTAATAGTGTATACCTGGGATTTAAGATGCCGGGAACGGGATTCGAACCCGTGGCCTCACGGTATCCCAGGTATTAGTCAGAGCACTGCTTTTTATACCCTATGAGCCGTGCGCTCTAACCAGCTGAGCCACCCCGGCATGTATATAACATACATATATTAGTTAATTGTCACATTTAAAGTTTTGCTTTTTAACCACATTTTCTTATATTTTAATAAAATTTAAATTTTTTTAATCAGGGTAACTTATATTTGAACCTCTCCGGCTTGCAGAAGCCAGAGATTCTTAGGTCATACATATAGTTTTTACTTCACAATTACTTATAAATATTTTTAAGTATTCTTGTGAAAACATATGCATGAAATCTACTAAGCTAAGCACTGATGAACCAGCAGCGCGTAGATCTTCGTCTAAAATATTTAATGCAGCATTCAAATCCCTTAATAAAGGAGCATGACAATATGGGCATTCCCATTCTCTTTCTCCACGTTTTAATCCATGCTTTATTTCACCGCAGGCCCAGCATTTTTTACTTGATGGGAACCATCTGTCTATTTGTATGAATTGTCTGCCGTACCATTTTGCTTTGTATTTTATCATTTCGACTAGTTTTCCCCATCTGATTTCGTGTACGCTTCTGCTTAGGTTGCTTTTAAGCATTCCACGGATATTTAGCTTCTCCATTGCGATGAATCTATAGTGTTTAACTATATTATAGGATATCTTATGATAGTAATCGTTTACTACATTGTTCTTTTTGTTTATCCATTTGTGGAGTTTTTTGAGAGTTTTTTTCCAGTTGGATCCGCCTTCTTTTTGTCGGGCTAGTTTTTGTTGATAGTATCTTATTCTTCCGTTTATTCTTTTTAAGTCGGGTTTGGCTATCACTCGGCCATCGGAGAATGTCAAGAAGTCTGTTAATCCAAGGTCTATGCCCAGGTAGAATCCATATGGAAATTCCTCTCGAGGATTAATTTTCTCTAATTGGTACATTATACAAATATACCAACGTCCATTTTCTTTTTTAATAGTTGCTTCTTTGATTTTTCCGTTGATGTCTCTTTTATGTTTGATTTCGATGTATCCGAGTTTGTTTAATCGGAATTTATCTTTTTCCCATCTTAGGGAGCCTTTAATTCCTTCTTTTGTTTTATAATCGTTGTTTCGTAGTGTGATGGATGTTACTGGATTTCTTTTAAATGATTTGAATTTGGGAAATCCTGTTCTGTGACTGTAGTATCCTTCATAGGCTTTTATTAATCTGTCTGTTGATGCTTGAATGCATGTTGAGTCAGCTTTTTTCAAGAAAGGCTTTTGTTTTTTTAGAGTTTTAACTATATCCTGAGTATAACTGCGGTTTACTTTAAATTTAGAGCCTATTCCAAATTCATTAACTAAATTGCTACGATAGATACTGAATTCTAATGTTTTATTATAAACATAAGCACAAGCACGCATATTAAACTCCAATACCCGTTTTAATTCTTCATCAGGAACAAATTCACATTTATCCGTCAAAATAAAAAATTCTTCACACATAACCAAAAAAACCAATCCACAACTAAATTATTATTAAATAACATATTACCATTCTTTAGGAAAAAACATGAAAAAATATAATGGACAAAGAAAAATGACCCATATCTTTGATTCTAAATTATAAAAGATAAAACTGTTTAGTAATCTAAATAACTATTTAAATCAATTAAATACATATTTCTCTCCCATAACTATACTTATAATACCCCCATATATAAAGACTTTAACCAAGAGCAATTGACAAGTAATAATCCCACACCATCATTGAGACCAAAAAAAATAAGTAACACTGAAAAATAATATAATAATGCCTTTAAAGTGCAATTAATCTCCGGCTTGCAGAAGCCGGAAAATTCTTGCACAAAAATGTTAAAATGATTTATAAAAGTTATAATAATTTATGGAGATATTATTTATGAGTAAAGTTAAGGATATGTCTCTTGCACCTGAAGGTGTTAGAAAGATTGAATGGGTTCAAAAACATATGCCTGTTTTAGAACACATTAAAAAAGAATATGAAGAAACTCAACCTTTCAAAGGAATTACTATCGGATCATGTTTACATTTGGAACCTAAAACAATCAATTTGGGTTTAACATTAATGGCTGGTGGAGCTGAAGTTGCAATGACTGGCTGTAACCCATTGTCCACCCATGACGATGCTGTGGCTGGAGCTGCTGATTTAGGATTAAACGTTTATGGGTGGAGAGAACAGGACGACGAGGAATACTACCAAACCATTAACATGGTACTCGATCACAAACCAGACATAATCATCGATGACGGAGCAGACATGATTATGGTACTTCACAACGAAAGAACAGAATTACTAAGCCACATCAAAGGGGCATGTGAAGAAACCACAACTGGTGTACATAGATTACAGGCAATGCATGCAGACGGTGCATTAAAATTCCCAGTAATCGCAGTAAACGATGCTTATACCAAATACTTATTCGATAATCGTTACGGAACCGGACAATCAAGCTTCGATGCAATAATGGGAACTACCAACATGGTAATCGCAGGAAAAACCGTAGCGGTATGCGGATACGGATGGTGTGGTCGTGGATTAGCACTCAGAGCAGCAGGTCTTGGAGCAGATGTTATTGTCACAGAAGTTGATCCAATCAGAGCACTCGAAGCAAGAATGGACGGATACAGAGTAATGACCATAAGAGAAGCAGTAAAACAAGCCGACCTAATCATTACAGTTACCGGAAACGCAGACATTATCTGTGGGGATGACTTCAAATACATGAAAGACGGATGCATGCTTGCAAACTCCGGACACTTCAATGTAGAAATCAACAGACCAGATCTTGAAGCAATCTCAACTGAAGTAAAAGAAGTAAGAGAAAGTATAGAAGAATTCACAACCAAAGACGGAAGAAAAATCTACCTTTTAGCGGACGGCCGTTTAGTTAACTTATCAGCCGCAAGAGGACAAGGACACCCTGCTGAAATCATGGACATGAGTTTTGCAGTACAGGCACTTTCAGCAAAACACATACTTGAAAACGATTTACCTGTCGGTGTAACCAAAGCACCTGACGAAATCGACTACAATGTAGCAAGCATGAAACTAAAAGCAATGGGCATTGAAATCGACTCATTAACTGACAAACAAAAGGCTTACATGGCTAACTGGCAAGAAGGAACATAATTCCTTCTCTTTTTTTATTTCATGTCTTTTTTTAAATATATTGACAATGGTAATGGACCTACTAAACTTTTTTTAGGGGGCGTTCATGGAAATGAAGGGAAAACCTCTATTAAATTTATTAAAGCTATTAAACATGATGACTTATCCTGTGGACAATTCTATTTTTATAATTTTGATAGAACGGACTATATTTCAACCCTTAAAAAGGAATATTATGAGTCCGAATTAGGTCAAAGGATTTTAAAGTTAATTGAATATTTCAGACCTGATTTTTATACAGAACTTCATTGTTTCAATTTGGAAAATTATGATAGATTGACCTCGATGGAACGTTATAGAAAAACAGGTGTTCCTCCATTGATTCCTGCGGGAAATCATGTTTTGGTATCATCTGTTTCACCGTTAATTAGAATGACTTATTTTTCAACGGATACTGTCTGCAAGACTTTAGAATTTCCTTGTCTTGAAAAATTGACTCCTGAAGTCGTGGAGAAATATAATTTTAATAAAAAATTAGCTGTTGAACGGTATATGGATTTGCTTAGATTGATAACAAAATGTGAAACAAGAGTTGATTTTGAAAATGCAATGATGATAAAGTATAATGCTCAGGTCAAATTAGCTATGGATTATGCAAAAAAAGTGTTTGGGGAGGATTTTCCTCCATATTAGAACCATGCATCAAGGCTTCCTTGTGATGAACTTAAATTTTTAAGTCTATCTGATGCCTTAACTACACGACTTTCTGAAAAACCATGTTCATAGCATAAGAATTCAACAAGACCTTCTTTATCAGGTTTGGTCCATTTTATTTTATAATCTGTGTTAACATTATGGTTTAGGAAAATATCTCTGACTTCATTTAGGTCATGTTCACTTTCCTTTTGCAGTTCATCTATTTTTTCTTGTAATTTCCCGGTTTTGGCTAGTTTTAATGCCGTTTTAGCACCTACGCCTTTTAATCCATCACAAAAATCAGTTCCAATCAGAATTCCCATGTCTATTAACTCTTCACGAGTTATGTTCAGTTCATGTAAGACATGCCTTAATTCATAGTATTCTAAGTTTCCTAGGTTTGAATTAACTGCAAGATTTCTTACTACTCTTTTTGATCCAAACAGCAGACAATCATAATCCTGTGAAGCAACTGCATAGGCATCTCCTTTTTCAACCAGATATGCTGCTTGCGCTTCTCCTTCACCTTTTGCCTCAACATATGGTATTCCCATTAATGTTAATAATTTTTTAGATGAGTCTATGATTTCTGGAGATAATTTGGATGACCTCATAGCATATTTGCGTGCTTTTTCCGTATCTCCACTTTTTAAAGCTTCTTTATAAATTTTTTCTGCTTCGTCCCTTACTTCTCTTCTTTTGGCCTGGGTGTCACTTTTAAGTTCTGGAGCTTTACCATCAAAGACATAAATGGGTTTTATTCCCTTTTCAACCATTGATGAGTTTCTATACAATATTCCGCTTAAGTGGGAAGTTATATTCCCGTTTTCATCACATAATGGCTGACCGTCTCTTTGCCTTATTGTTGATAAGAATTGATATAATGTATTGAATGCATCTATGGATACGGCTCTACCTTCTAAATCTTTGAAATTTATTTTTTCAGGTTCAATTATGTCCTTAAGTTTTACACCCATACTACCACCTAAATGTCTGTAAATTTGCTGACAGGAAATACTTCCTTAATCCACATCAATATTTCATTTTTATGTATTATGGCGTAATCTCTAGCCAGCATGTCTTCTGTTGTGTCGAATAGTTTCTGCAATGTTTCATTTGGCTTTTCAATATAAATGTTATTGATTTCTCTTCGGGATTCGATATTATAATTTTTCAATATTCTTCCAATCGGGATGTCTGCCCTGACCAGGTCACAGCATATTTCATCCGTAAGTCTTTTCAATGGAATGTATGAGATTGCATAAATCAAGTTTTCATCGTCTTTATGCATTATCACTTCTCTGAAATTAACTTTTTCCCCAACTTCGCCATTGACTAGTTTCGCGCTTTCTTCTGTTGCATCTTCAAAATGTTGTTCTAATGTAGATAAGGTTATTTTTCCGTATAATACGTCTAAAATTGCTGTAATTGATCCGTCTGTTGTTAATAGTATCTTTTGTGTGTTTGAAAAGTTTTTTGGGTATGTATCTTCAACAGCATTTATTTTTTCAATAAGCCTTTTATTGGCTTCATTTTTATTCATTGGCATTTAATCACATCAAATCTTTTGGATTTTTTATAACTCCTTCAATTGCAGAAGCGGCTACAACTTTTGAATTGGAAAGATAAACTGAGGATTTAGGATCGCCCATTCTGCCTTTAAAGTTTCTGTTTGTTGTAGAAATACAGACTTCTCCTTCGGATAACACTCCCATATGCCCACCGAGACATGGTCCACATCCAGGATTGCATATTATGGCTCCAGCATCAATAAAAGCTTCGATATATCCCAGATTCATTGCTTGCTTGTATATTTCGCGTGATGCAGGTAATATTAATAATCTTACATTATCGTTAATTTTTTGACCTTTCAATATTTCATATGCATCTTTTAAATCGGATAATCTGCCGTTTGTACATGAACCGATTAAACATTGGTCAATTGCTGTTCCTTCAACCTTGGAGATGTCACATACATTATCCACATCATTTGGGCATGCAATTTGAGGTTCCATATCACTTATATCAAAAAGCATTTCTTTTTCATAAACTGCATCGCTGTCGGATTTAACAATTTTCAGTTCATTTTCTTTTTTTGAAGTTCTTTTGCATATGTAATCAATCACTTCTCTATTTGGTTCCATTATACCGTTTTTAGCACCCATTTCAATTGCCATATTGCACATGGTTGCCCTTCCTTCAACGCCCATGTTTTCAATTGTTTCGCCGCAGAATTCTGCAGTTTTATAAGTTGCTCCGGCAATTCCAATTTTTCCGATTATATTTAGAATTATGTCTTTTGGTGCTATGTATGGATTTAATTCTCCAATGACTTCCATTTTAATGGCTTGCGGGACCATAAACCAAGTTTTTCCTGTTGCCCAGACCATTGCCAAGTCTGTTGCCCCCATTCCTGTTGAAAATGCTCCAAATGCACCATATGTGCAGGTATGTGAATCTGCACCGACGATTACTTTTCCGGGTTCGGCCAAACCCATTTCCGGAACTACCTGATGGCATATTCCTTCTCCATGAATGTAATGGTTTTTTATACCTTGCTTTTTTATAAAATCACGGCAAACTTTTTGAAATTCGGCAGACCCTATTGTATTGGCAGGAACATTATGATCAAAAATAATGGCTATTTTATCCGGATTCCAGACTTTATCTGCTACTTTTTCAAATGTTTTTATTGCTGGGGGTGAAGTTCCATCGTGAGACATTGCAAGGTCAACAGGAATTTCTATTATTTCTCCAGGAGTTACTTCATGTCCTGCTTTAGAAGATAGGATTTTTTCAGTAATATTCACGTTATCTACCTTTTTGTATTTTTAACGATTTCCTTAAACACACTATCGTTAATGTATTTTCCTTCTTCTCTTGACTTTTTAACTTGACTTACAATTTCTATAAGTTCATCATCAGTAACTTCCAGGCCACATTCATTTAATTTTGCCCTGACTGCTCTGCAACCGGAATGTTTACCTAAAACAAGTTTTCTTTTACGGCCAACCAATTCAGGAACATAAGGTTCATAACATAGTGGTTCCTCTATTACTGCATCAACATGGATTCCGGATTCGTGTCTGAACACGTTTTTTCCAACAACAGGTTTGTTGTAAGGAATCGGTAATTGGCTTGCTTTTGATACCAAATCAGATAATTCTTTAATATATTTAATTTTAAAACCTAAATCTTTTCCATACAATATTTTTAATGCCATAATAAGTTCTTCTAATGATGCATTTCCTGCTCGCTCACCAATACCATTGACTGTAGTTGAAATACCTTTTGCTCCAGCCAATACTCCTGTAATGGAGTTAATAACGGCTAAACCGAAGTCATTGTGGCAGTGAAGTGCTAAATTGACATTCAAGTCTTTTACAAGCTCTCTAACTAAATAATCGATTCCCTGTGGGGTAATTGCACCGGTTGTATCGGCAATGTGGACTCTATCCGCACCGCATTCTTCAGCTTTTGAATATATCCTTTTTAAAAATTCAATATCTGTTCTTGTAGCATCTTCTGCTGAAAATGCAACATATAAACCATGATCTTTAGCATAATCAACTGCAGTTTCACATAAATTAATAGCATCCTGACGTGTTATATGCATTTTATGATCTAGGTGAATGTCTGATGTTCCGACAAAAGTTATAATGCCGTCAACATCACAATCAAGCGCAGCGTCAATGTCATCGGTCTTTGTTCTGGTCAATGCTAAAATTTCAGCATTCAAACCTTCACTAGCTATTGCCTTTACGGTTTCCCTTTCCTTTTCAGAAACTATTGGAAATCCTGCTTCAATTTGATTGATTTTAAACTGATCAAGTTTGCGTGCAATCTCTAATTTTTCTTCAAAACTAAAGCAGACGCCAGGGGTCTGTTCACCATCTCTTAATGTTGTATCATATATTATAAAATCTTCTGGAAATGTTATTTCACATTCTTTATTGTAATGACTTATAAAATATTGCAATTATCTCACTTCTTTATAAATTATAATTATTATAGTATTTTTCTTTAATGTTAATATAATTTTTCTAAAAGTTCCAAGTATGATGTTCTTTCAAATCCGTCTGTAATTCCCAATTTTGCAAATAATTCAAAAATTTTTTCTTGAGCTTCACTGTAATCGTTTCCTTCTTCCAGGGCAATTTCTATTTCCATATATGGGTCCAGTCCTTCAACATCATCCAGACTAATCTCAAAGTTTTTGTAAGTGTAGTATTGTCTGTTTTTTTTCACGGCTCTTACTTTGTCAAATCCCAAATGTTCAAATATTTTGCTGCACTTTTCACTGTCTTCTATTGCAATTTCAATTTCTTCACGTGTTTTACTCTTAGAATCTATTTTTGGACCTTTGTAAGTTATAAATATGTTTGTATCATTGTTTTCTTTTGTTGTTCTTATTCTTAAAGCTTCATCGCTTTTTGCGAAATCTACAATTGGACTGTTAAAATAAATATCTTCTTGAAATTCTTTTTACTTTTTGTAGCTCCAAGATTTTCTAACTTTTTTTTCATATCTTCAAAATTTTCAATTTTTGCTTTAACTTCAACTTCTATCATGTTAATTTCCCCATTAATTTATTATTTAAAATTTTTTAAATTTTAATTTTTTTGTTGTATATATTTAAATAAACATAAGTTTATATACTATTTAAATAAAATATTTTATTAGTAAAAATTTAATTTTTGTTTTCTTAATTTTTACTTACTACTTTTAAAAACTTAATTGGAGGTTTTAATTTGACCGATGTTGACATTAAAATAGAAAACATTGTAGCTTCCGCAAGCATTGGGAAAGATATTGTCTTGACTGATGTATCTCAAGCTTTAGAAGGAGTTAATTTTAATCGTGAACAGTTTCCGGGTTTAGTTTTCAAACTTAAAGATCCGAAAACAGCAGCATTAATTTTCAGCTCTGGTAAGCTTGTTTGTACTGGAGCAAAATCTATAGATGATTCCAAATTGGCAATCAAAAAAACTGTAGATTTGATGAGGGAAGTAGATACAGAAATTCCTCATGAATTTGAAATTAAAATTCAAAATATTGTGGCATCTGCAAATTTGCAATCCACATTAAATTTAGAAGCAGTAGCTTTAGAACTTGAAGATACTGAATATGAACCGGAACAATTCCCTGGTTTAGTATACAGATTATCTGACCCTAAAGTTGTGCTATTATTGTTTGGTTCCGGTAAAGTTGTTTGTACTGGAGCAAAAACAAAAAGCGACGCTAAATTAGGTGTCGAAAGAGCTTACGATAGATTAAGTGAGCTAGATTTAATATAATTGGTGGTATTATTGATTAAACTTGTAGTATTTGACTTAGATAACGTTATTATTGATGGTGAAGCAATAGATGAGATAGGAAAATTAGCAAATGTTGAAGATGAAATAGCTGAAATTACTGAAAAAGCTATGCAAGGTGAAATAGACTTTGAAACTTCTATTAAAGACAGAGTCCAACTTCTAGAAGGAACCTCTATCGAAGAAATCGAAAAAGTCGCAGATGAACTTCCATTGATGCCTGGTGCTTGTGACACTATCGCACGTTTAAAAGAAGAAGATTTAGATGTAGCTATCATTAGTGGTAGTTTTGATGTAGTGGCTGATAAGGTTAAAGATAAACTTGGTGTTGATACAGTCTATACCAATAGTTTCACAGTCGAAGATGGTAAATTAACTGGTGAAGTGACTGGTCCTTTAGTATCTTGTTCTAAATTAGATGTTTTAAATGACCATGTCGAAAAAGCAGGTATTTCTTTAGATGAAGTAGTTGCTGTTGGAGATGGCGCAAATGACATTTCCATGATTGAGTCAGCTGGTTGCGGAATTGCATTCAATGCAAAAGATTCTGTAAAAGAAATAGCTGATGTAGTAGTAGAAGAAAAAGACTTGACAAAAGTCTTAGACGAAATTCTTAATCAATTAACCACTGAAGATACTGAAAACGACGCTGTTGAAGACGAAGAAGCTGAAGAAGTTGAAGTTGAAGCTACTGAAGAAGTAGAGGAAACTGAAGAAACTGAAGATGCTGAAGCTGAAGTCGAAGAAACTGAAGAAGTTGAAGCCGAAGATGCTGAAGAAGTAGAAGAAGTAGAAGAAGCTGAAGTTGAAGCTGAAGATGCTGAAGAAGTAGAAGAAGCTCAAGAAGAAGAAACTGAAGCTAAAAAGTCTAAAAAAGATCTTCCAAAATCTGAATTTGTTCTTGCTGACACTATGGAAGGTGTAAGAAAACAAAAAGACGAAAAAGAAGCCGAAATAGCTCAAATTGCTGAAGAAAGAGAAGAATTCAATAAAATAGCTAAAGAACAACGTAAAATCCGTGATGAATTAAATGCATCATTGAAAGAAAACTTAAACAAAGCTATTGAATACAGAAACGAACGTAATGAGATTAATAAAGCTGTTGAAGCAGCTAAAAAAGCTCGTAACGATGCAAACAATCAGATTAAAAATCTCGAATGGTCTTCAGGTAAACGTGATAAAGTAAAAATCGAAAATGAAATTAAAAAAATCGATAAAATTATTGAAACTCGCGTTTTAGATATCAAAAAAGAAAATCAGCTTGTTAAAAATGCTAATGATTTAAGAAAACAATTAATGGATATCCAAGAAGATGAATCAGTTAAAGAAGAAGCTCAGGAATTAAGAAAATTATCCGAAGAAGAGCACGAAAAAGTTATTACACTTTCTGAACAAGCACAGGCTGCTCATGAAGAAATGTTAACTTACTTCAGAAAAACTGATGATATCAGAACTGCAGCTGATGATGCACATAAAAAATTCATTGAAGCACGTAACAATGCTTCTGCAAAACATGAAGAATTCAAAGCTGTATTAAGCGATATTCACGTTATTAACAAAAAATTAGGTTCTAACAAACCTAGAAAAAGAAGATCTGATAAAAAATCTTCTTCCGGTTCTAATAAAAATCGTGAAGAAAAAGAAAGAGCTGAAGAAATCTTTGAAAAATTCAAACAAGGTGGCAAAGTATCTACTGAAGAGCTCTTGCTTTTACAAAAATATAATATAAATTAAATATTTTAATTTATATTTTTTCTTTTTTTTAAGGGGTTATAAATTGTCTGAAGAGAAAATTGAAACTTGTTTTATCTGCGGTAAAAAATTTGACATGAATAACTCAGAATTAGCATATTATCGTAATGGTAAATTTCCTATTTGTGATTTTTGTGCAGAATTCTATTCTTTCTATAAGGAAGATTTATAATTTTTTTAGAATTATTATTTTCATAGAAATTTTTATATATGATAATTTATTCTATATTTTATCTATATTGAGAAAAATTATATGGGGTACTTGTTAGAATGCATGAAGTAATTATTTGTGAGAAACCTAGTTCAGCTGAAAAAATAGCAAAGGCATTATCGCCAAAGGCGAAAAAAAATTTATACAATAAAAAAATCAAATACTGGACATTAAATAGGGATTCAAAGGATATCACAGTTTTATCCGGTGTTGGTCATTTATACTCTTTAATTCCTAACACTTCTAAAAGTACTATTTCATTTAATTTACATTGGGCACCGGCTTATGAAGTCAATAAAAAAACCAGCGGATATACTCGTGATTATGTTAGAGCTATCAAAAAATTTGGTAAAGGTGCTGATTCTTATATTCATGCATGCGATTATGATGTTGAAGGAACCTTGATTGGATATAATGCTTTAAAATATGCCTGTGGTGAAGAATCTTTATCTAAAGCATCCCGTATGAAATTTTCTACTTTAACTAAAAAAGATATTGTTGAAGCATATGAAAATAGAATCAATATTGATATGCATCAGGTAGATAATGGTATTGCCCGACACATTTTGGATTATTATTTCGGTATGAATATTTCTATTGCATTGTCAAATGCAGTACGTAAATCTAAAAGACGATTTTTAAAATTATCTGTAGGTCGTGTTCAAACTCCTACATTATCCATATTGGTCGATCGTGAAAAAGAAATTGAAGAATTTGTTCCTGAACCTTACTGGGTTATTAGGGCCATTCTTGATTTTGAAGATATTGAAATTAAACATGTTGATGGAAATATTTTTGACCGTGAAAGAGCCGAAGAAATTTTCAATAAATGTCAGGGTAAAGATGCTATTGTTGACAGCATTGATCTTTCCAATTCAAGAACAAAACCTCCTGTGCCATTTAATTTGGGCGGTTTGCAATCTGAAGCATATAATGTATTCGGTTTTACTCCTAAAAGGACTCAGGTCATTGCTCAAAATCTTTATAGTTCTGGTTATACTTCTTATCCTCGTACTTCATCTCAAAAATTACCTGAAAGTTTAGGTTTTGCTTCTATTTTTAAACAATTGGCTAAAAATGATGAATATAGGAAGCATATTTCTCAATTGCCTGCAAAATTAAAGCCTAATAATGGTAAGAAGGATGATGAAGCTCACCCTGCTATCCATCCTACTGGAATATTGCCTTCCGGTTTGTCTAGGGATGAACAGAAGATATACGATTTAATTGTTTATAGGTTTATTTCAGTATTCTTTGAAGCCGCTAAATTTGAAACGATGAGCACTACTTTAGATATTGAAGGTGAAAAATTCCGTTTCAGACGTAGAAGAGTTACTCATAAGGGTTGGATGGAACATTATCCATTTAGAAAAATTGACGATGAAAAATTCCCTGAAGTTAAAGAAGGGGATGCCATGAGTGTTAAAGAACTCATTTCTGATGAAAAAGAAACCAAGCCTCCTGCCCGTTATAATCAGGCTTCTTTAATTAAGGAATTGGAGAAAAGGGAACTTGGTACTAAGGCTACTCGTGCTGACATCATTGATAAATTGTATGATCGTAAATATATAGATGGAAATAAGATTTCTGTAAATCAATTGGGTAAAAATCTTATTGATACTCTAAGCAGCTATTGTAATAATCTAACTAGTGAAGAGTTGACCAGGGATTTGGAAGATAAGCTTGAGGGTATTAACAAAGAGGAGACCACTAGGGATAGTGTTATCGATGAGGGTGAAAAGGATGTTAAAGAAATTTTAGTTGACATTGATAAGAACACTGAAGAAATCGGCTCTAAACTTTATGACGCTTATCAGGAGAGCAATATTGTCGGCAAGTGTAAATGCGGCGGAAACCTTATTAAAAGGTATTCTCCTAAAAATAAAAGCTATTTTGTAGGTTGTTCCAATTATCCTGATTGTAACAATACTTATTCTATTCCTAAAGGCGCACGTTTCTTGAAGAAAACATGTGAGAAGTGCGGTTTGCCGATAATTTCATTTGGCAGCAAGCCTCCTAAGCATGCCTGTCTTGATTCCAATTGCGGCAAAGAACATCTGGAACCTGAGCAGATTGAAGTTCTTGGTAAATGTCCTGATTGTGGTAAGGATTTGATTAAACGTTCAGGTCGCTATGGTGATTTTGTCGGATGCAAAGGTTTTCCTAGATGCAGGTTTACCTGTGCATTGGATGAACTGAAATATAAACTTAAAAAATAATTTTTAAAAATTCATTTTTTTTTCAAGTTGCGATTATTTTTAATAATTTAATGTTAAATGCATAATATTTAATAATGTTAAAAATAATATATATGATTTAATAGGAATATTTTCAATATTTTGTATTGTTAATATTTTTATCTAAATGCGATATAAAATCAATTCTTTCGATTTAATCGTGTTATATATTATATAACTAAATACTAATTTCGATTATTGATTATTAACTCCTCAGATGGAGGCATTAATTGGTAATCTTGCACTTATTGTGTGTAACTTATGAATATGTAACTTTATTGAGTTATATTATTCAATTAGTCTTATAATTAATTTTAATTTAAAAAGAACTGAAATAGAGGATTTTAATGAATAAAGAAACAACTATAACAATAGCTAAATCTGTCATCATCATATTGATTCTTTTAGCTGT
This sequence comes from Methanobrevibacter sp., assembly GCA_017553445.1. Taxonomy (GTDB): domain Archaea; phylum Methanobacteriota; class Methanobacteria; order Methanobacteriales; family Methanobacteriaceae; genus Methanocatella. Next base: position 38,980 of record JAFZMD010000037.1, read on the forward strand.
TGTTTTTGCATTAAGAGCTCCTGCAGCCGATCTTAACATCCTTCCTAATGAAATTAAAGGGGAGTATGTTGATTCTTCCGGTCTTCCTTATTTTAGTGAAATGGATTCATATTATAACTTAAGGTTAACCGAGAATTATGTAGATCATGGTTATGTTGGAGATATAAAATATGATAATGGTACTCAGATGGATATGCATAGGTATGCTCCTGATGGTAATGTAATTAATTATGAGTTGGGTATTGTATATGTAACTTCGTTCCTGCATGATATGGTAAATCAATTCTATGGAAACCATGGTGTTCGGGAAGTTGCATTTTGGACTGGTGCGGCCATTGCATCATTAGCTGTTATTCCCGCATTCATATTTGCTAGGAGATTGACTAATGATTATGGTGCTATTGCCGCAACGTTGATTATAGTTTTAGCTCCGAATTACTTTGCACACACATTCCCAGGATTTTTCGATACGGATATGTTTTATTACATATTTTCACTCTTCTTCATATTCTTCTTTGTTGAGTGTATACGGACGGACAATATTGCTTTAAAAGTAATTTATGCTATACTTTCTATTATGTCAATAGGATTGTTTTCAATATCATGGACGGGTTATATCTTTTACGTAGGTTTAATGGGTATATTTGCTGTTGTATATTTAATTGCATGTTATATATTCAATATTGGTGATGATACTCAAGACCAATATTCCAATAAGATTTTATGGCTTGTTCACCAGAAAGAATTTTTATCAATTGTTCTATTGGTGGTTATCGGTGCTATAGGACTCGCTATTTTCAGAGGTGTTGATACTGTAATAGGAATATTCGGAAATTTGCTTAGTTTGCTTTCATTGCAATCCACTTCCAGGGTTGTTGGTGGTTTTCCAAACGTACTTATTTCCGTTGCAGAGATGCAAATGCCAAACTTGCTTGGTGCAGGTATGGGTTCAGCATTTTTAGCTAATTCAAATGGTGTTGTAAATGGTATGGGTGGAATATCTGTAATGTTTGCTGGTTTAACTGTTTTATATGTATTGGTTTCAAGAGTATTTAAACTTAGAAAAGTTGATGAACCTAAACAAAATCTTAAATCAAAACCAAGCAAAGCTGAAAGGGTTTCCGCTTCTAAAAAAATCGATGAGAAAAATAAATTTAAAATATCTTTAGGTCAATTAGATAGCTTTGGCAGTACTCAAGATGAAATTTCCAAAACTAAACGTTTATCTATTTTATATGCTTGTTTATTCTTAGTTTGGACTTTAATTACTATTTTGGCTGTAACTAGAGGTTCAAGGTTTATTACTACAATTGTTTTACCATTTGGATTAATGACGGGTATATTTATAGGCTATGCTACTGATTACATTAAAAATAAATTAAACAATGACAATTGGTTAACATTTATTATAGTACTTTGTGCTGCTCTTGCAGCTTATCCATTAACTCAAATCAATTTAATTTATGGTTTAATATTGCTTGTTGTTTTATTGGCTATTGGATTGGCTTCAATTCATGTTTTAAAACCAAATAAGTCTGCAGACAATACTAGCATTCCTATTAAGAAATATATTGCAATCGCTCTTGTAGTTCTTGCATTAGTGTCACCTACTGTTTGTGGCGCTTATATTACTGCAAATCAAGTAGTTCCAGGTACTAATGATGCTATGTGGAATTCAATGACTTGGATTAATGAAAATACTGATAACAGTACTGTAATCACATCCTGGTGGGACTTCGGTTACCTCTTTGAGATTGCTGCTGATAGACAAGTAACATTCGATGGAGGTTCTCAGTCAGGAGACCGTGCGTACTGGCTGGGTCAGGCGATGACTACAAGTGATTTAGAATATTCTGCTGGTGTTTTCAGAATGTTGGATTCTTCAGGTACAAAACCTCAACAGGCGTTGTATAACATCACAGGAGACTATGGTAAAACAACTGATATCCTTAAAGAGATTTTGCCGATGACTGCTAAAAATGCTTCAGACACTTTAGTTAATAAATATCATTTAACTAATGAACAAGCTCAAGAAATTGTTAACGGTACTCACCCGGCAAATCCACGTCCAGTAACATTTGTTGCAAGTTCAGACATGCTTCAAAAAGCGGGCTGGTGGAGTTACTTCGGTGACTGGAACTTTACAAACCAAAGTTCTCAAAACTATAATTACCATGTTCCTACTCAGCAAGTAACTGTGGAACCAGAATCAACCGGTAAATTAGCTTTATATAACAATTCCGGTTTACTTGTAAATGCAGTTATTCAAAGAGGATCAGGTAATAATTCAACTACCGCATACACTGAAGCGTTATCCACATATAATAACAGTGAAATTATTTTAAATGGTACTCCATATAATCCATTGAATATTTCTCACATGATTGTTATTGAAAACGGATATTTAGTTAAAAATGAATCAGTTGGAGATGTTAAGGATGCAAACTACACCTTGTTCTTGATGGGTGAGAATAATACATACACTCCAATATTGATGGATAACAAACTGTCCAATTCCATGTTCACTCAATTGTATCTATTGGGTGGTGCAAACCAAAATGTATATACAATGGTTCACATGGAAAATGGTGTGTCATTATGGCAAGTAAACTTTAATAATACTGTTGCTGGAGGAGCTTCTTCCAACAACAACAAATAGATTGGGATTAAATTTCCAATCTCTTTTTTTATATTTTTTATATGATATGGTGATTTAATGGGTATTGAAGATAAAATTAAAGATATTGAGGAAGAAATTCAAAAGACCCCTTATAATAAAGCTACTTCTCACCATATTGGGAAATTAAAAGCTAAACTTTCAAGATTAAAAGAGGAATCTCTTCAACGCAGTAGTTCCGGTCATAAAGGCCAAGGATTTCATATGAAGAAAACTGGAGATGCAACTGTTGTGCTGGTCGGTTTTCCTTCTGTCGGTAAATCCACATTGTTAAATGAAATTACTAATGCTGAAAGTAAGGTTGGAGCTTATCAGTTCACTACTTTGGATATTGTTCCGGGAGTTATGGAACATAAAAATGCAAAAATACAGGTTTTTGATATTCCTGGGATTATTACTGGAGCAAGTAGTGGTAAAGGGAGAGGTAAAGAGATATTGTCTGTTGCAAGGACTGCAGATTTGATTTTAGTAGTTTTGGATACTTTAAATCCACAGCATCTGAATGTCATTTTAACTGAACTTAGAAATATTGGTATCAGACCCAATGAACGCCCTCCTGATGTAACTGTCAATAGAAAAAAACTTGGTGGAGTTAAGGTTTCATCAACTTGTCCTTTGACTCATTTGGATGAAAAGACAATAAGGTCAATCATTAATGAGTATGGAATGCATAATGCGGATGTTCTATTTAGGGATGATGTGACGATAGATCAGTTCATCGATGTTTTGGACAGAAACAAGTCTTATGTTCCAATGCTGATTCTGTTGAACAAGGTGGATTTGGTTGATGATGCTTATCTGGAGGAACTTAAAAAGTATATCCCTGACTTTATTCCAATTTCTGCTGATAAAAAGACTAACATTGATGAATTAAAAGATTTAATATTTGATAATTTGGATTTGGTTAGGGTTTATTTAAAACCGCAGGGCAGAAAAGCGGATATGGAAGATCCCTTGGTTATCAAGAAAGGGTCTACTGTTATTGATGCATGTGGAAAGCTGCACAGGGAATTCGTTAAGAACTTCCGTCATGCTAAGGTTTGGGGCACATCCGTTAAATTCCCTGGTCAGAAGGTTGGACCGGACCATGTCCTTGAGGATGAAGATGTTTTAAGGATTATCTTAAAAAAATAGATTTACATGTCTAATATTATTTTTATCAGTGGCACTCCCTGTACGGGAAAGACTACAATTAGTGAAGTGTTATCACAAAAATTGAATTGGGATCTGGTTAAAGTCAATGATTTGGCAATTTCCAACAATTTGGTTTTGGGCATCGATGAGGATAAAGGCTATAAAATCATTGACATCGATGCATTAAATGAAACTCTTTTAAACATCATTTCAAAATCAGATAATTTGATTGTTGAAGGTCATTTAAGCCATTTATGTTCTGGTGCAGATAAACTAATCATTTTAAGATGCAGACCTGAAATTTTAGAAAAGAGACTTGCTTTGAGAGATTATTCTGAAGCTAAAATTCATGAAAACCTGGAAGCTGAAGCATTGGGGGTTTGTTCTGCTGAAAGCCTTGATATATATGAAAATAATGTCTGTGAATTGGACGTTAGTGATTTAGGTATTGATGAGACTGTTTCAATACTTTTTGATGTGATTAATGGTGAAAAAGAATTGGGTTTTGGTGAAATCGACTTCATGGATTGGTTGCTTATACATCCATAGATTTAATTTTACTTTTTTTATTGGCTATTGTTTTTTATTTGAATTTTGATATGATTTAACGGCATGATTTCGGCAATACCTAGTTAATTACGGTACGTACTTTCATGTATTTTGGATTTAATTTCCTAGGTTAAATCGAATATAATTTTATAATGATGCATTTTTGCATAACATTTATATGTATTGAAAATCATATTTATTTTTAATATTCATGTTAACCTAAGGTTATCATTAACTATGGTTTTTGTTTTAATTTGCGCAAATCATTTTAATTCAATTTTTGAATATTATATCCGACAATTAAGGAGGATATTTTTGAGTAGAGGAAAACGACCTAAATGGATGATTGAAATAGCTATTGAAAGAATGAACATCCTTTTTGAGCGTGCTGAGATGGAATTCATCACCCATCCTGAACGGTCTCACAGGTATGTTGAATTGGCTAGAAAATTATCCACTAAATACAATACGAAGATTCCTGAAAAGTGGTCTAGAAGATATTGTAGGAAATGTGGCAAGTTCCTTTACTATGGTCATAATTCATCCGTCCGGCTAGTTGACGAGAAAGTTAACATTTTTTGTGGAGAATGTGGCCATGTTATGAGAATTCCTTACAATAAGGAAAAGAAAAATAAAAGGAGAGCTAAATATGAGTCAATCAAAAAAAGAAATGATGAATAGAGCTCTTTCCGCGATGACAATTAATATTGGTAAAAGTGGCGTTAATGACAATGTCATTGAAGAAATCAAACGCCAATTAAAAGCTAATGAGATTGTCAAACTTAAATTTGCAAAAAATATCGCTAGAGATAAAGATACTTATATTGCAGAAATTGTCGAAAAGACTCGATGCAAACTCATCGATGTCAGAGGACATGTTGCTGTAATTTACAAAAAGAAGCCTTAAAAATTACTTAAATTTAGAGTTACAGGCCCTATTTTTTAGGTCTTAAATTTACAGTGGATTAAGAGGACAATTATTTAATAAAAATATTGGAGAATTAATATGACTACTGTATTTGATGTACCTGCAGATTTATTAATTAAAAAAGTCGCAGAAGAATTTAAAGAAAATGATAAAATCAATTCCCCTGCATGGTCCAATTTTGTTAAAACCGGTGTTCACAAAGAAAGAAAACCGGAAAATGCTGATTGGTGGTATGTAAGATGTGCATCTATTATTAGAAGGGTGTACATGGATGGACCTGTTGGAGTAATGAGTTTAAGAACTTTCTACGGTGGTAAAAAAGACCGTGGTGTAACTCCTGAAGTATTTAGAAAAGGTAGTGGAGCTATCATTAGAAATGCTCTTCACCAATTAGAAGACGCAGGTTTAGTTGAAAAAGTTGAAGGAGGAAGAGTTGTTTCTCCACAAGGAAGATCCTTTTTAGATAAAACCGCTGGTGAAATCATTAAAGATATTCCTGAACTTGCAAAATACTAATTAAATTATATTGGAGAGTTTGATATGAGCGACCTTGATGAAATTCGTCAAAAAAGAATGGCTGAGTTGCAAGCACAGCAGGCTGCTGCACAACAACAAGCGCAACAGCAACAAGCTGCTCAAATTCAACAGCAACAAGCACAAGCACAACTTGAAGCTCAGAAAAAACAAATTTTAGGTCAAATCATGACCGCTGAAGCTCGTAATAGATTAGCTAATCTTAAATTAACTAAACCTGAGCTTGTAAATCAAATTGAATTACAGTTAATTCAGTCTGCTCAAGCTGGTAGTTTAAGAGGAAAAGTCACTGATGAACAATTAAAAGTTCTTCTAAGACAAATAGCTGGTCAAAAAAGGGAGATTAAAATTACAAGGAAATAATGTCCATGAAAGCGGCTGTATTATATAGTGGTGGTAAAGATTCATCTTTTATGGCTGTCATGCTTAAAAGATTAGGTCTTGATGTTGAATTGTGCACTGCAAATTTTGGTGTTTATGATTCATATATTCCTGCCGGTAAATCAGCAAAATCATTAGGTTTCAATCATAATGTCTTGGAATTGGATTTTGAGATTTTAGATAAGACCTGTGATATGATTATGAAGGATGGATTTCCAAATGATGGGATAAAATTCATTCATGAAACTGTCATTGAAGAAGTTGCTGATAGATATGATATTATTGCCGATGGAACAAGAAGGGACGATAGAACTCCAAAACTCAATGTTAATCAAATAAGAAGTCTTGAAGATAGAAAAGATGTTCAATACATTAATTTGGACAGTTTTGGTCACAAATCTGTTAGACTAATAACATCTAATCTTTTCGAAATATCTCATGAAAAAAGCAATAAGGATAACAGCTCTGACTATGAGGTTGAAATAAGGACTTTGATTGATGAGAAAGGAGGAAATTCGCTAGATATATTTCCAGAACATTATCAAACTCGGGTTATAGGATATAAGAAATAATTATTATACTTTATTCACAGGTGAAAAAATGAGTAAAAATAAACCATTAGCTAAAAAATTAAGAATGGCAAAAGCAAACAAACAAAATAGGAGAATTCCAATCTGGGCTTATGCTAAAACTAATCGTAAACTTAGATACAGACCTAAACCTAGACATTGGAGAAGAAACAGCCTTAAATTATAAGGGGGATTTATCATGGAAAGAGTTTACACAATTCCACTTAGAAACGTAAAAAATGTTAAAAGGACTATCCGAGCTCCTAGAGCTATTAGGGAAGTTAGAAACTTCTTAACCAAACACATGAAAGCTGAAGAAGTCAAACTTGATGAATCTATCAATCATGTAATTTGGGCAAGAGGTATTCAAAAAATACCTTCTAAAATCACTGTAAAAGCAGTTAAAGATGAAGATGGTGTTGTAGAAGCTACTTTAGCAGAATAGCTATCGTACTTTTTTCAAATACTTAATAGGTGAGGTAACAATATGTTGAGAAGAATTGATATTGTAGGAAATCCGAATATTGGAGTTTTCATTCAAGCAACTGATAATATTGCTATTGTTCCTTATAATTTAATTGATGAAAAAGTTAAATTGGTTGAGGAAATATTAGAAGTCCCTGCAGTGAAATCTTCTATTTCTGGAAGTAGCCTTATTGGATCTTTATCTGTAGCTAATTCAAATGGTATTGTTGTTTCCCCACACGTTTTAGATAGAGAAGTTGAACAGTTCAAAGATTTAGGTCTTGAAGTAGCAGCTATTCCTGGTAATTATACTGCTGTTGGAAATATTGTCGCAGCAAATGACAATGGTGCTATTGTAAGTCCTTTCTTATCTGAAGATGCTATTAATACAATTGAATCCACTTTGGATGTCGATGTCGAATCAACCTCGATGGTTGGAAGCGACATTATTGGATCATTAATATCTGTAACTAATAAAGGATTTTTAATTAGTAGCACTGCTGTTGAAAGTGAAGTTGACTTTTCTCGTAAAGTATTTGGTGTTGAAGGAGACATTGGTACTGTTGGAAGAGGCATTTCTTTAGTTGGAGCTTGTTCCATTGCCAATTCAAATGGAGCAATCGTTGCTAAAAACAGTACAGGTCCTGAAATGGCTAGAGTTGAAGAAGCGTTAGGCTTTTTAGATGATTTATAATTTATTATCTGAGGGATTAATATGATAACTAAAATTTACAGAGTTAAAGGTACTTTTGTAATGGGCGATGAGTTTCATAAATTTGTAAAAGAATATAAAGCTACCAGTGAAGCGGATATTGAACAAAAGATTTATGAACGTTTCGGAAGCAAACACGGTATCAACAGAAATCAAATTAAAATTTCTGAAATCACTGAAATTGCTCCTGAAGATGTTGTCGACCCAATTGTAAAAGAGATTTTATAAGACACTTTGCGAGGTGTTATTATGGAAGATCAGCAAAAATTAAATGAACTCATTAATGAAATTAATGCATACAATCAGCAAGGTGAGTTAATTCGCCAACAGATTGAATTAATTCAATCTTCTATTGCTGAGGTTGATGCATTATCCAACACTTTAGATGATTTGAATGGTGAAAAAGCTATTGAAGCTTTTGTACCTGTGGGTGCTGGTTCTTTCATTAAAGGGGAACTTAAAGATACTGATGAAATTATTATAAGTATTGGTGCTGGATACGCCATTAAAAAAGATGCTGAAGGTGCTAAAGCAATTATTGCTGGGCAAAGAAAAGATTTGGAAGACAGCTTAGATAAGATGTTGGCTAATTTACAGCAAGTAACTGATATCATAGCTACTCTTCAAGGTCAAGCTCAACAGATTCAGGCAGCAGCTCAAGGCGGCATAACCGGTTATTAATTACTTATAAACTCTTTTTTTCTTTTTTCATGTTATAAAATTAAATGTTTAATCAATTAATTTTTAACTATTTTTTAGTAATATATTTTTATCACTTCATATAGATATTACATAATGGGGTGTTATCATTAAATTTCATTCAAAGTTTTTTATATTTATTATATTAATTGTTTTCTTAACCAGTATTTCAGTTGTTTCAGCAGATTCATTGAATGATACTGTTGTGGATGAAGTTTCTGAAATTGGTGATATTAGTGAAGTCCCTGAATTTATTGGGGAGGTTAACGAAGTAAAATACTTTGCTGACGGGGCTCCAAAAAATGGTGTTGAAGAGACATCTGCGGATGATGAATTGATTAATTTAAGTGAATGTAGTTCCATAGTCCTTCAGGTAAATGATAATGAAGGGGTAATAGCTTTTAGACGTGATGCTACTAATCAGGTAGATATACAGATAAAAAGTGGTGTCTGGGGCGATATTCAATATGTTAAACAATACAAAGAACCTGATGGGTATTTTGCACATGTTTTTGTAACTTCTAACGGCTGGATTATTGGAAACGGAGGTATAACTGACGGCTCTGTATTTAGGCAAATTGAAAGTATAGCCTGTGAAATGGTTGTTAATAATCAAATCAATGATGCTTATCTTTCAAGAATCTACAATATCTTGTCTCAATATTCTTTAGGTCATTTTGTTATTAAAGCTGCCGATGGAACTTATGGTGTTGTTTTTCCTAATTTATATCATACTGGAAAATTGCAGCCGGGCCAATATGTTGTTTGTCCTAATGTTTATTCATATTCCCAAAAGGGAAGTTATGATGCTAGTTTAAGTCCCGTTGATGCCGCTATTAGGCTAGGATATACGGATTCTTATGGTGTCAACAGAAGAAACATTATAACTTATCATTGGAAATTGACCACCACTCCTAATGGTTTATATTGCAGTGTGGATACTTATGCATCAAATGATAACGGTGATGGTGTTGGCAGATCCACTTGGGGTTTAGCAGATAATATTAATTATTTGGATACAAGTTATGTTTCTAGAGACTCACTTTCTGGAACTCCAAATAAAGTAGGTTTGGGAACATATGTGTTTGAAAATACTAGGATTGAGATTTTTAAATTACTCAGTCCAATTAGCACAGCTCTTGTCGGCGAAAGTTTCGATGTCAAGTTTCAGGTAAACTATATTGCAAGATCAAGCCCTACTGTTCGTTTTGCTGTTCCTGATGGGTTTGATTTCAATGGTGCGAGTGTATCTAAAGGATCATATGAGTATGATGGAGGGTCCCATGTTGTAACCTGGCATTTAAACGATTGTGATACAAATAATTATATTACACTTTCACTTAAGGCAGTTAAATCCATCCAAACGGATTTATTCTTCTCATTGGATAACAATTTTGTCAACAGCGTAAAATTAAATGCAAATCAATATGGTGCTTTGATTTCAACCGCCAATGTTAACAAATATTATAAAGGTCCTCAAAAATTGGATGTTTGTCTAAAGGACAGCAGCAATCGTCCTATCATTGGTGAAAATGTTGTCATCAAGATTAATGGTAAGAGTTATACAAGACAAACTGGCGGCAATGGTGTTGCCTCACTTGGCTTGAATTTAAATGCAGGCAGCTATGTTGCAACTGTAAGTTATAATGGTCGTTTTGGTAGCAGTTCAGCATCTGCCAATATTAAAATTTCGGATACAATTTCAGGAAATGATATTGTAAAATTGTATAAGAATGATACTCAATATTATGCCAAGTTTTTAGATACTTCAGGAAATCCTTTGGCAAATAGGGATGTTTCATTCAATATTAATGGAATCTTTTACACCAGGACAACTGATGGCACTGGTGTTGCCAGATTGAATATTAATTTAATTCCTGGTGATTATATTTTAACCGCTATCAATCCGGTAAATGGTGAACAGCACAGCAATAAGGTCAAAGTCTTGACAGTTCTGAGCGATGGACATGACGTAACTAAATATTATAGAAACGATTCCGTATATTCCGTTAAAGTATTGGATGGAAAGGGCAATCCTTTAGCCAATGCCGATGTCAAATTCAATATTAACGGCATATTCTATACACGACAAACTAATGATTCAGGTTATGCAAACCTTAACTTGAGATTGCAGCCTGGAAAATATATTGTAACTGCCGATTATAAAGGTTTGAAATATTCAAACAGGGTAAATATTCTTCCGGTATTGTTTGCAAATGATACTGTCGGCCATACAAATGAGAGCAATTTTAAGGCTAAGTTGATTGACGGGAAAGGAAATCCTTATCCTAACCAAACTGTAGAATTTAATATAAACGGTGTCAAATATACAAACATTACTGATGGTCAGGGTATGGCTAACTTGTTTGTTGTTTTACCTGATGGCCAATATATTGTCACTTCATCCTATGATGAATTCAGCATTAGCAATAAAGTTACTATTAAAAATGAAGCTAAATAACTTCATTTTAATATTATTTAATAATTTATGATTAAATATAGGAGGTTTTATTATTCGAAAATATTTTTCATTTCTTTTAATCGTGCTTTTATTCCTGAGCATGTCTTTGGTTTGCGCTGAGGATAATGCCACTGCATCTTTAGAAGAGGTTAATATAGATGCAAAAGATATATCTATGCATTATAAAAACGGAGAGCGCCTGAGTGCCGAGTTATTGGACTTGAATGATACTCCATTGCCTGATTGCAATTTAACGTTTAATATCAATGATCAAAATTACACAAGAACTACTGGCAATGATGGAAAAGCTTCAATAGCCATTAATCTGATTCCAGGAACATATCTGGCCAATATTTATTTTTTAGGCAACAGTCAATTTTTGCCTTCAAACAAATCTGTTAACGTAACCGTATTGCCTACCATAGAGGGCAGTGACTTGGTCAAATATTATAAAAATAATTCACAGTATTATGCCACATTTTATGACGGTTCTGGGGAAGTATTGGACAATGAAAATGTAACATTCAATATCAATGGTGTCTTTTATACTCGCCAAACCAATCAAAATGGTGTTGCTAGGTTAAATATTAATTTGAACTCTGGAAATTACATACTGACTGCTTATAATCCTGTTGATGGATATTCATTTTCAAACAATATTAAAGTACTTCCAACAATTAACGGTACTAATCTAAAAAAGATTTATCGCGATAATCATCAATATTGGGTGACTCTTAGAGATTTTAAAGGAAATCCAATATCATATGCTAGTGTTGAATTTAATGTGAATGGTGTTTTCTATACTCGTCAGGCCGACAAATATGGAAATGCCAGGCTCAATATTAATTTGGGTGATGGAAAATATATAATAAGTGCAAAAAATAAGCTTACTGGAGAGTTAGCTTCTAATAATATTGTAGTCAGTGCCAATTCAGATACTAAATTGACTACGAAAAATTATGTTTTCAAGTTGAGTGATGATGATACGATTGAAGCCAAATTAACCAATAAATTGAATTATGGGGTAAGTGGTGAAGTAATAGACTTAACTATTGGAGATAAAAAATATTCCGCCACAACCGATGATGATGGTATAGCCAGTTTCTATTTGAATTTGGCTCAGGGCAATTATTCATTAAACTTCAATCATAAAGCCAATTCGATTTATGGTGCTTCATCAGCTAAATCTACTGTAGAAACTTATGATGGTGTTAAAGTAAATCTGAAGTGTTCTGATGAAGTAGTTATTAAGGATAGGGTTATTGGTGGCAACTATTATGAAGTCAAGCTTTATAATGAGAACAACAAAGCATTTTCAAATCAAACAGTTTATATGAAATTGGGTTCCAAAATCTATTCTAATGTAACTGATGCTAATGGAGTAGCTAAATTTAAAATAGATGCGCCTGATGGAGTTTATAGTGCCAAAATATTTTATAATGGAACAGGATATAAATTTAGCCAGAAGATTCAACAGATTACCTTGCTTGAAAGTAGTCAAACTACATTGTTCCCATTGACATCCAGTGTAACTGAAGGCTGTGGCGAAAAGTTATATGTTAGCTTATCTGCATCTTCCATTATATTATCCAAAAAAGATGTAATCTTTGAAATCAATGGAAGAAATTATACTAAAAAAACTAATGAGCAAGGTGTTGCCAACATAACTATCAACTTAAATCCGGGTACTTATGACATCAAGTACTATTATCTTGGAGACGGCACTTTTGACAGCTGCTTTAATTCATCAAAGTTAGTTGTAAAGCCGAGGATTCAAACAAAATTGGATGTTATTTCCGGTTCAACTTTCCATAAGAATTCGGGAATTACTTTTGATATTCAATTGGTGGGAGATAAGGTATTGGCAGGTAAAGAGATAACAGTTAAGATAGGTTCAAAATCATATAGTCAAATCACAGATTCAAACGGTGTTGTTCATTTGAATATTAATGACATTGGTGAAGGGAATTATGTTGCAGAGTATTCATTTGCAGGAGATAAGGTTTATGGTCCTTCCAAAGGTGCTGTAACTTTATCAATTACTCCAGAAATTCCATATGGTTATGGGTACTGGTTGTTATATTCAAATATGTATGATGTGGACTTAGCCAGTTTGGCTTCACAGGGAACAAGACACATTTTCTTGCATTGTTATGCCGTAACTGCATATGGTGAAGATGCCGTTTCTTCATGGGCAAGACAAGCAAATAATTATGGAATTAGGGTACATCTTTGGATGCAGATTGCTTACGATGGCAGCTGGCACGGTATTGGAAATAAGGATGGATCATATAATTATGATCTTATTAACTCTAAAGTAAGTGAAGCCAGATATTATGCAAGCATTCCTGGCATAGGTGGAGTTCACTTTGACTATTTAAGATTTGGTGGAACAGCATATAAATTCCCTACCGCTGCTGAATCTATAAATTACTTTGTAAAAACTGCAGTTTCAGCAATAAAGTCAGTTAATCCTGATTGTTTGGTGTCTGCTGCTTTAATGCCTGAACCAGATAGAATGCTTTATTATGATGGTCAGGATTATGCAACCTTATCCAGATATCTGGATGCCGTTCTTCCTATGGTCTATAAGGGAAATTACCATCAGGACACTGCATGGATTCAAAGTATGACAAAATGGTTTGTAGATAATTCCAATGGTGCAGAAGTCTGGACGGGCCTTCAGGCTTACAGGTCTGATGATGATGTTACAAGACTGTCTGTTTCCGAACTGAGTGGTGATGCACAGGCAGCTTTAAATGCTGGTGCCAGAGGTGTTGTAATGTTCAGGTGGGGTGTAACCAACTTCATCAATTTCAACAGTTTGAAAGTGCACTAATCTAGATGAACTAATTTAAATTTTGTATTTTAAAATTAGTTATTGATTTAACTAATTTTTATTTTTATTATTTTTATATTTTCAATAAGTTTTACCATAATTATTGGGGCTATTTTTCATTTAATTCATTTTATTTTGGGCATGGTTTTGAAAATTAAATTTCTTTTAAATACTATAAAAAATATAAATAAGTTATAATTAAACTCTTTTAAAAAAACTAAAAGGTTGGGTTAATTTTGTTTGAATCATTAAAAAAGAAATTGTCACGTACAAGTGATAAATTGGAAGAGGAAATCATCGAAGAAGCAAAAGAGGAAGACAACCTTCAGGAAGAAGAAGGTAAAAAACGTTCATTTTTCTCATTTGGCCGTAAAAAAAATAAAGATGAGTCTAACTTAATAGAATCTGGCGAAGATGAGGTTGAAGAGGAGCCTAAGGAGGAGAAGAAGTCTCGTTTTTGGTCCAGGTCTAAAAGTTCTGATGAAGAGGAATCTGTTGATGATGTTGAAGAGGAAACTCCTGTAGATGATAAAGTTTCTGAAGAGGAACCTATAGAAGAGGAATCTGTTGATGATGTTGAAGAGGAAATTCCTGTAGAGGATGAGGTTGTAGAAGAGCCTAAGGAGGAGAAGAAGTCTCGTTTTTGGTCCAGGTCTAAAAGTTCTGATGAGGATGAATCTGTTGATGATGAGGTTGAAGAGGAGCCTAAGGAGGAGAAGAAGTCTCGTTTTTGGTCCAGGTCTAAAAGTTCTGATGAAGAGGAATTTGAGGATGATGAGGTTGAAGAGGAGCCTAAGGAGGAGAAGAAGTCTCGTTTTTGGTCCAGGTCTAAAAGTTCTGATGAAGAGGAATTTGAGGATGAAGTTTCCGAAGATGAAAGCGAGGAAGAAAGTGAAGAAAAATCTCACTTCTGGTCTAGAAACAAAAACAAAGATGAAGATGATTCTCCTGAAGGAAAAGGCGGATTGTTTTCATTTGTTCGTGAAAAAACAATCTCCGAAAAGCATGTAGAAGACACATTATGGGAACTTGAAATGGGTCTTTTAGAAGGGGATGTGGCAATGGAAGTGGCCACTGCGGTTGTTGATTCTGTAAAAGATGATCTTGTCGGTCGTAAAATCAAAAGAAGCAGCGACATTACGGAATACACATATAATGCTTTAAGAAATGCAGTTGCAGAAATCATTGATATCCCGGGCAAATCAATGACTGAAATGATTGAAGAGAAAAAGGCTCGGGGAGAACCGTTGGTAGTGATGTTTGTCGGTATAAACGGGACTGGAAAAACAACAACCATAGGTAAACTGGCCAATTATTACTTGAAAAAAGGTTATACTCCAGTCATTGCGGCTTCAGATACCTTCCGTGCAGGAGCTATTGAACAGGTTACTCATCATGCAGACAATGTTGGAGTTAAAATCATAAAGCACCAAAAAGGATCAGATCCTGCAGCTGTTGCTTATGATGCAGTTGAACATGCTAAGGCTCAAGGAAAAGAATTGGTCTTAATCGATACTGCTGGAAGAATGCAAACCAATACAAATCTTATGGATGAAATGAAAAAAATCAAAAGGGTTTCAAATCCTGATTTAGTCATTTTCGTTGGAGATGCGCTTACCGGAAACGATGCAACTCAGCAAGCAGTTAAATTTAATGAAGCTATTGATATTGATGGTGTAATATTGACTAAAGCAGATGCAGACAGTAAGGGCGGAGCATCCCTATCAATCGGTTATGTAATTAAAAAACCAATCATGTTTTTAGGTGTTGGTCAAGGTTACGATGATATTAAAGAATATGACGCTGAATGGATGTTGAATCAGTTGTTCAGTGAGGACGAAGCTACAATCGAGGAATGATTATGAATTTTAGAATGTTTTCATTTATTCTTGTAGTTGTTTTGGCTGTTTTGATGTTAATAGCAACGACTGCAACGATTTTTACAGATGGTAATGGACCAAGTTTGGCTCAAGCAAAAGACGATGTTTCAATAGCTGTCACTGGTGATGTCATGTTTGCACGTAACATGGAAGGTGTCTTAAGTTTGGGTTCCTCTCCATTTGCAGGTGTTTCAAATGTAACTTCAAATGTTGATTTACTAATAATTAACTTTGAAAATGCAGCTACAAACTCTGAAAGTGCGGTTAAAGGAGATGTTCCTCTAAAATGTAGTCCGCAATATGTGCCTCTTGCAAAGGCAAATAACAATACTATTGCAACCCTTGCAAATAACCATGTATGTGACTATGGATTTACTGGAATGCGCGATACTATTAAATACCTTAACGATGCAGGCATTGTTCCAATGGGTGCCGGTGAAAATGAAAGTGACGCTCACAAGGCAGTTACTCAAAATATCAACAATAGGGACATAACGGTATTGAATTATATGGATTCAAACAATTTTGCAGAATATGACTACCAGTCACTGCCTTATGCTAATGCTTCATCTCCAGGATATTCCGCATATAATTCTGCTGATGCAAAAAAACAAATTGAAGAAGCTCGTGGCAATGGTTCTGATTTTATTATGGTTTCAATGCATTTTGGAAATGAATATTCAATGTCCCCTAATACTGATCAGGAAAAAATAGCCCACGAATTAATTGATTATGGTGCGGATATTGTTGTGGGAGCACATCCTCATGTGCCTCAGGGAGTTGAAATGTATAAAGGAAAACCAATCTGTTACAGTTTAGGTAACTTCATGTTCGATTTGGGAACTGAATCTACTTTAAATGATTATATGATTAAAATAGATCTGGTTAATGATACTGGTGTGTTAACTCTCTATCCGGTTAATATTAATGGGTATTTGCCATACTTCATGAGTCCTGAAGACGGTAAAACATTTTTACAGAATCTGTCTCCTCAATGTAAGCAATTAAACATTACTGATGATGGAACAGGAAAATTAACTTTCAATTTAACAGAGGATAAATAATCCTTTGTTTTAAATTTTTAAACTTCCGATATAGGCATATCCTTTTATATCGGATTTATTTTTAAATTCAAATTGGAATGTATCTTTGTTTGAAACATACAAATGTGCAAGAGCTATTCCAATGTCAATATCATTCCATTTGCCAACTATTTTTCTTTTTACAATATTGTGCTTTACTTTAAAGACATCATATCCTTCTTCTGTATGTTTAAAGTACCATGGCTGTAAGTTAATTGCTGATGGGGCTAGCTGTGCTGCTTTTAGCTTTTCATCTTCTGCATCAGATATTTTGGATAGGCTTTTTCTTTTGAATCCACTAATATCTCTTTTCAGGTCATTTGATTTTCCAAAGGATATTAAAATTACAAATTCCGGATTTTTCTTTTTAACGGAACCCATTCCAACCCAACAACTTCCAATATTTAGGCTTTGCATGTAAAGTGAAAGCTGCTGGAAGATGAATCCAACATTAAGTCCATAGTTTTCCTTTTTCTCAGAGTAGATTGCAAGATAATATGGTGCGCTCCACATTGTCTTTATAGACACTTCATCTTTAGTTAAGACTTTATAGGAATAGCAGATTTCTGAAATCAATGGCTTAACGTTTGACATAAATTCATGAATTGGAGTCATATCAATTTCATCATCCAAATACTTTCTGCAGGATTTTCTTTTGTATATTTGGCTTGCCAGATCCATTTTACCATTTCCTTTTCGCTATTGCTTTGAGGCGTTTTTTCTCAATATCCTTTCGTTTATCTGATTGATATTTCTTCTTTTGGCGATTGGTTGCAGTTTGAAAATTGGGCATTATTGTAACTAAATCAATCGTGTTTTCATGACATGCAAAGATTAATTTCAATTCTTTATAATCCTTATTTGCCGGAGCTTCATATATTACTTCATATTCGTTGTTTCCATTTTTTTCATATCTCAATGGCTCTTCATACATTACACAATCAACAATGTAGTCTCTTTTAATTCCATTATCTGATAATCTTTGGTTAAAGTGGGTATTTTCAAAGCACCAGTCAATACTTTCGGTATCTCCAAGAATAAATTTGTCAAAAACTTTCATCACTATTAACTTATATTCCGGATTTTATAAATGTATTGTTTTTCCCTCTGCCATTATAATAGTAATATTACTTTATTTTATCATATAAAAAAGTAATATTCTTTAAAAATTGTAGTAAATCAATTTAAATGGTTTTTATTATATATTATATATGTGTTGCATATTATTATTAAAGTTATCTAGTTTAATTATTTAAGTGTAAAAATTTAAACATTAATATATGAGTGAAAAAGCACAATGGGATTCATCTTTATCATTTATTTTCGCAATGATTGGGGCTGCCGTAGGTTTAGGCAACATTTGGCGTTTCAGTTATGTGCTTTATTCTAATGGAGGAGGATCATTTTTCATCCCATACTTCATTGCAATTGCTATAATGGGTATTCCATTTTTAATATTGGAGTATGGTGTTGGATTTAGTTTTAAAGACTCATTTTCCAATATTTTAAAGAAAGTTAATCCCAAATTTGAGATTATTGCATGGATTTTAGTATCCTTTGTTTTTGTAGTGGTTATTTATTATATGGTTATTTTGAGCTGGGATTTGGTATATCTGTTGTCTAGCTTTACTTTTGGATGGGGAACAGATACGGTACATTATTTCACCCATGTTGTTGGTGGAAGCTCTAATTTAGATACAGCAGGATTTTTACTCATTCCAACAACTGTTGGTGTAGTTATATTATGGGTAATACTGTGGTTTATTTCCCATAAGGATGTTGATAAGGGAATCGGTAAGTTTTCAAAGGTTTTAATCCCTGCATTATTTGTTATAATGGGATTTATTGTAATTTATGCTTTAACATTGCCTGGTGCAGAAATTGGAATTAATACTCTATTGACTCCAGACTGGTCTAAATTATTGGATGTAAATATTTGGCTTGCAGCATTTGCTCAAATTATTTTCTCATTGAGTATGGGGCAGGCGATTGCAGTTACTTATGCAAGTTATCTGCCTGAAAACTCACGTTTAACGGATAATGTATTAATAGTTGTAGCATCAAATTCTTTATTTGAAATATTTACAGCATTTGGTGTATTCTCTATTTTGGGGTTCATGTCAAAGAGTGTAGGAACTCCAATGATTGAGTTAATTACTGAAGGAACCGGTTTGATTTTTATTGTTTTTCCTATGATATTTAATATAATGGGACCTATTGGAAGAATCATTGCTCCATTGTTATTCTTAGCTATTCTGTTTGCGGGAGTTACTTCTGCTTTGGGATTTTTCGAACCGATGTTAAATTCATTTTCGGCTAAGTTAAATATGTCCCGTAAAAAGGCAGCAACAATACTGTCAGTTGTTGGATGCATATTTTCATTGATGTTAACAACAGGAATCAGCAGCTATCTGGTTGGTATTATCGATTCATTTGTTAATGAGTTTGGAATATTGCTTTTGATAGGAGTTCAGTGTATTATTTTTGCATGGTTCTATGGTCTTGATCATTTTGTACCTATCTTAAATGAACATGGACTTTTAAAAGTAGGAAAAATATGGAAAACTATTATTAAATACATATTGCCAATATTTTTAATTTTAATTTGGGTAATTGGTATTTTACAGTTATTTGGAAATGCACAAATGTTTGAATTAATGGTTGATTCCATAATTATAGTTGGTGTTATTGTAGTTAGTTTTGTTTTAACTAGAACTAAATCAACTAAATAATATATAATTTAAATAGTAAAAAGAGTGGGATAATTAGCCATGTAATAATGGCTAATTGAATACTTCCTTGAATTTATCTTTTAAGCCTTTTTCAACGTGTTTTATTTCTTCTCCGCTGACTTCGGCGAATTGGGTTAATAAATCTTTTTGTTTTGAGTTTAATTTTTTAGGAACAACGACTGTTACAGTAACATAGAGGTTTCCTCTTGCTTGATGCCTTACGGAATTCATTCCTTGACCTTTTAATTTAAAAACGGTTCCGCTTTGGGTTCCAGGACTTATTTTAAACTCTACTTCCTTACCTTCAATTGTTGGAATGCTTATAATGTCACCTAATGCTGCTTGAGGGAAACTGATTTGCTGTTCGAAGTATAGGTGATCCCCTTCACGTTCAAACTGTTTATTTCTTTTGATGTGAACGGATACTATAAGATCCCCTTCAAGACCTTCTGCTTCACCGCAGTTTCCTTCACCAGATACCCTTAAGTGATTTCCTTCATCAACACCTTCTGGTATTTCGAGTTTAATAGTTTTAGTTTTTCTAATGCTTCCTTTTCCATGACATTCTTCACAGGGGTCGGTAATTATTTTACCTGTTCCTCCACATTGGCGGCATGGCCTGACATTCACCATTTGACCTAAAAATGTGTTGCTCACTTCTTTTATCTGGCCTGTACCATTACATGTTGGACAGGTTTGAGGATCATGGCCAGGTTTTGACTTTGAACCGTTACATGTTGGACAAAGTTCACTTCTTGTGACTTTAATTTCTTTTTCACAACCATTGAAAGCTTCTTCAAGAGTTATTTGAACATCAGTGTAAATATCGGATCCTCTTTGTGGTCCAGTTCTGCCTCTTGAGCGTGAACCTCCACCAAAACCGAATAAATCGAAGATATTACCAATATCAAATCCTTGGAATATGTCATCAAAGTTTACATTTTGATAGAAGTCTTCAGCGGTAAATCCTTCCATTCCTGCATGACCGAATTGATCGTATCTTTGACGTTTTTCATCGTCAGACAATACTGCATAAGCTTCACTTATTTCCTTGAATTTTTCTTCGGAACCTTCTTCTTCACTTACATCGGGATGGTATTTCATAGCTAATTTACGATAAGCTTTTTTAATTTCCTTTTCATCAGCTGTTTTATCGACTCCAAGGACTTCGTAGTAATCTCGCTTGTCTGCCATTTATTCACCTTGAAATTTCTTTAGAAAAATTAGATAAAAAAATAAAAATGTTTCATCTCATCGTTAGTTTATTTTTTTTATTGATTCTGATTCTGATTACCTACATCAGAGATAAAACATTTATTTATAAATCTAATCCTCTTTTACTTTGTAATCCGCATCGATTGTGTCATCATCATCTGCAGGTGCATCTTGGGCTCCGGCATTTGGATCTTGTCCGGCTGCTTGCTGAGCTTGTGCTTCAGCCTGTGCCTGTTGATATATTTTTGCACCGATTTCTTGGATTACTTTTTCTAATTCTTCGGTTTTTGATTTGATAGCTTCGATATCTTCTCCAGCTATGAGTTCTCTTAACTCACCAACTAATTTTTCTACATTTGATTTTTCATCTTCAGATACTTTGTCTCCAAGTTCGTCTAATGTTTTTTCAGATGTGTAAATTAATGAGTCTGCATTGTTTCTAACTTCAATTTCTTCTTGTTTTTTCTTATCTGCTTCAGCGTTCATTTCGGCTTCTTTGATTTTTTGTTCGATTTCTTCATCAGATAATTTGGTTGAAGAAGTAATTGTTATAGCTTGTTCTTTACCGGTTCCTTTATCTTTTGCAGTTACATTGATAATACCGTTTGCATCAATATCAAAGGTTACTTCAATTTGTGGAACACCTCTTGGTGCAGGTGGAATTCCAACTAATTGGAAACGGCCTAATGATGTATTGTCTGCAGCCATTCTTCTTTCACCTTGTAATACATTAATGTCTACAGATGGCTGGTTATCTGCTGCAGTTGAAAAGATTTGGCTTTTCTTGGTAGGAATAGTGGTATTTCTTTCAATTAATGTGGTTGATACTCCACCTAATGTTTCAATACCTAAGGATAATGGAGTTACATCTAAAAGAACTAAGTCTTTGATTTCTCCTGCCAATACTCCTCCTTGGATAGCTGCTCCCATGGATACACATTCCATTGGGTCGATTCCTCTTTCAACTGGTTTGCCTATGAATTTTTCAACGTATGCCTGTACACATGGCATTCTGGTAGGTCCACCAACTAAGATAATTTTATCAATTTCACTTTTGCTCATTTTAGCATCATCTAGAGCTTGTTGCATTGGTTTACCTGATTTTTGAACAATTCCATCAACTAATTCTTCTAATTTGGCTCTGGTTAAGCTTTCAATTAAGTTTTTAGGAGTTCCATCAGTTCCCATTGCAATGAATGGTAAGTTAACTTCAGTAGTTAATGTAGTTGATAATTCGATTTTTGCTTTTTCAGCAGCTTCTCTTAATCTTTGTACTGCTTGATCGTTATCTCTTAAGTCAATTCCTTCTTTTGCTTTAAATTCATCAGCCAAGTAATTGAGTAATACATTATCCATATCGGTACCACCAAGTTGAGTGTCCCCACTAGTGGATTTTACTTCAAATACTCCGCCACCGAATTCCATAATTGTTACGTCTAAGGTACCTCCACCTAAATCGTAAACCATAATATTAATGTCATCATCATCCTGTTTGTCAAGACCATATGCTAGGCTTGCTGCGGTAGGTTCGTTAACAAGTCTTACAACATCCAATCCTGCAATTGTACCTGCATCTTTGGTTGCGGTTCTTTGATTGTCATCAAAGTAAGCTGGTACGGTAATGACAGCTTTTTCAATTGGTTCGCCTAAGAATGTTTCAGCATCCTTTTTGATTTTTTGCAAGATGAATGCTGAGATTTCTTGTGGTGAGTATTGTTTTCCGTTTGCGGTTACTTTTTTATCAGTACCCATTAATCTTTTAATTGCACTGATAGTGTTTTCTGGGTTTGTTACTGCTTGTCTTCTTGCGGGTTCACCAACTAACATTTGTCCGTCTTCAGTAAACGCAACATAACTTGGGAATGATTTACCGTATTGACTTGCTCCTTCTGCTGAAGGGATTGTGGTTGGTTTTCCTCCGACAAGTACTGATGCTGCTGAGTTACTTGTACCTAAGTCGATTCCAATAATTTTTTCTTTTTTATTATCTGACATAATTATCACCAATTTTTTAATTATTTAATAATTTAATAAACTTGATTATTTTTTACAAACGATTACTTTTGAGTATTTTAAAACTTTATCTTTATACATGTATCCTTTCATTAATTCTTCTATAATATATCCGTTTTCAACATCTTCACTGTCTTGAACCATTAATGCTTCATGTTTGTTCAAATCGAATTTTTCTCCTTTTGCAGGAATCTCTTCAACTCCTTCTTTAGTTAAGACGTCTGTAAATTTATTATAGATTAACTCAATGCCTTCTCTGAAATCTTCATCATTTTCAATTGTAAGGGATCTTTCAAGGTCTTCATAACAATCAAGGAATTCTTTTATAAGATTTTCATTTGCAAATTTTACAATTTCAACATTTCTTTTATCTGTAATTTTTTTGAAATTTTCAAAATCTGCCTGAAGTCTTTGAGATAATGAAACGTATTCTTGGGTTTCGCCTTCTTGTTTTTCGAGGTCTTCCTTTAGGGAAGCTATCTCTTCATCTTTTTTGGCTAACTCCTCAAGAAGTTTATCATATTCCTCTTGAATATCTATTTTTTCTTCAACTTCTTCTTCTTTTTTCTTTTTTGCCATTAACTCACCTTTTTTGTTATTAAAAACTCTTTGTAATAACTCCAGTAGAGAATTACTATTTTTGTACTTTAAATATTTAGTTTTTAGGAATTTATGGACATATAGGAAAATGGTTCATCTTTTAAGAGTTATTACTCTGAGTTTTTTGAAACCAAATATTAAAGTAACAAAAAGTTATCTTTCTCCTACATTATTATAGTAACAAAAGGTTATATAAAGGTTTCGATATAATGTATAATCATGACTGATACAAATGATATTAAGAAAAATGCCAAGTTCCAAAATAGAGGTAATTCTTCCTCAGACACTATAGAAATAAGAGGAAATTACGGAAGTGACATTGGTAAGATAGATAAAGAAGATATTTTAGATGTAATGGGATGTAAGACAAGAAGAGATATCATTGACCTCTTAAGACAGGAACCAATGTTTGTAAGTGAAATTTCAAATGAACTGAATGTTGGACAAAAAGCAGTAATTGCACACTTGAGGGCAATGGAAGAAGTAGGTATTTTAAACTCTTCCTATAAAAAGATATTGAGGGGAAGACCGCGTAAATACTATGATTTGGATAATGAGGTTACTATACAGATAACAATTAATAAAAACTCATTTGATGTAAACTTCCAAGATTCTCGTGACACATTACAATTGCCGTCTGGTGATGAATGGTCTAAATTATTAGATATTGAAAAAAGATTAGATAATGGTCAAATGGAAGCTCTTGAAGAATTAAAAAATCAAATCAGATTATATGATAATCTAAAAGCAAGAGCGGAATATATGCTTGAGAGAACATTAAAAAATAGATAATTTTATTAATTTGTATTAGTTATACTCTTTTTTCTCTTTTTTTTAAAAGATGATTTTACATTTTAAACATCAAACATTTCTTGTTTTTGCAACTATTGCTTGACCTAGGCTCACTGAACCGTCTCCACAACATGTATTTTTATGTTGTATAAAATTATAATCGTTTGATTCAATATAATTTTTAACGGCATTGGTTATTGCTTCATTGTAGAATACTCCGCCTGTAGCTCCAATGGTTTTTATTCCTTTTTTATCTGCTGCTTGGATTGCAAGTTCGCTTAATCCATTAGCTATAGTTTTTTGAGCCGCATTTGCAATGTCAGCTTTTTTATGTCCGTCTAAATAAAGTTTTACAGCTTCTTCTAATATTTCACTAGTTTTCAATTCATTTTTTTCAATAATTAACGGCAATTCCAGTTCTGTTGTTGAATAATATGCGGCTGATTCCAGTTTCATTGATGCTTCTCCTTCATATGTTCGTTCATTACATATTTCTAATGCAGCAGAAACTGAATCCAGAACTCTACCAGTACTTGTGGTTATGCCAACATTAATGTCTGCTTCAAGTTGTTTAAATATGTTTTTAATTTCCATTTCTCCATATTTGAAGTATTTGATATAATTTTTAATTAATTCTTCATTATTTAAAATACTTAAAAGCATACGTATAGGATATTTTGTTGCAAGGTCTCCTCCAGGCATTTTTTGCCTTTCCAAATGTCCCATTCTTTCATAGTTTTTAATGTCAGTATAGAGGATTTCTCCACCCCAACTTGTGTGATCATCACCGTAACCTGTTCCATCAGCAGCGATTACTATCATTTCATCAATCTTGTGGTCATTGGCCAGTGCCACAGCATGTGCATGATGGTGCTGAACGGGCACTACATCCACTCCAAATTCATATGCCAATTTCGTTGTAAAAAACTGTGGATGTAAATCGCATGCAACTACATCTATATCACATATCTTTGTAATTCTTTTCATATGTTGGATTGATTCTTTAAGGAAATTAAGGGTCTTTAATTTATTTGTATTTCCGATGTGTTGTGATGGGTATGCAATCCCTTCAGTTGCAAGACAAAATGTAACATCAAGTTCGGGACCAAGAGACAAGACATTCAAATCACTCACATCATAGTTGATAGTGTAAGGTTCGGGAGTATAACCGCGGGAACGGCGAATGAAGGATAATTCATCATTTCTAAATCTGATGACTGAATCGTCACATCTATTTAAAATCTTACGATTGTGGACAAGTGAATAATCACTGATGCCATTAATTATTTCAGCATTATCAATCATCATTGGTTCGCCGGGAATATTGGCTGAAGTCATGACATATGTATCAATATTTCCCTCATCAAAAAGAAGATAATGCATTGGAGAGTAAGGAAGCATAACGCCAATGTTGTGAAGACCCGGTGACAAACTTTCAGGAAAGTTATAATTCTCATTCTTCTTTAAAATAACGATTGGCCTTTTATTGGAAGTGATGGTTTTTGTTTCATTTTCTGATAGTTTTGCATATCTCTGAACGGATTTCAAATCTCCGCTCATAACAGCAAAAGCCTGGTTAGGTCTGTTCAGTCTTAATCTCAATTCCTTTATGGCATCGTCATTGTAAGCATCAACGACAAGGTGGGTTCCTCCAATTCCTTTAATGGCCAATATTTTACCTTCTTTTAATTTTTCAGCACCTAATCTAATCGGATTATCGCAGTCAATCAATTGATCTTTTTTATAAATGGCCATTTGGGGCCCGCAGTCACTGCAGCAAATCGCTTCACCGTGATAGCGTCTGTCAAGTGGATTTTGATATTCAACTAAACAATCGTCGCATAAGGGAAACTCCTCCATTGAAGTTTTATCTCTATCATATGGGACGGAGTTAATAACTGTGAATCTAGGGCCGCAATCGGTGCATGCATTAAACGGATATTTATAACGCCTATCTTTTGGGTTTCTAATTTCTGCCAGACAGCTATCACAAATTGCAATGTCTGGTGGAATAACACTAACACCGGAATAAGAATCGGAACTTTCAATAATTTTAAATTCGTCAAATTTACTTTCGTCAATATCTAAAACTTTAATAGAATCGATTCTTGCAATTGGTGGCAATTCATTTTGTAATCTTTCGACGAATAACTCAATATTGCCTCCCTCAAGGATAATTTCAACTACATTACCTAAATTTCTAACATAACCGTTTAAATTAAGACTTGTAGCTAATCTATATACGTATGGTCTAAAACCAACACCCTGAACAATTCCCTGAGTTAAAATCTTTTTTGCTGTCATAAATATTATAGTATTTAGGCTTAATTATTCATAAGTTTTTTTAATATCTTTAATCTTAAATTACTATTATGAGGGAGATTCTTGAAAAATTAATTAATGGAGAAATAGATTTGGAAAGTGCAGAAAACTTAATCAAATCTCAAACAATTTTGGAATTTGATGAAATTGCTAAATTGGATGGAAATCGTCAGAATAGGGCAGGGTTTCCCGAAGCTGTTTTTGCACCAAGTAAGGATTATGAAGATTTGCTATTGATTATTAAAAGATACTTTGAAAGTGAAAACCCTCAAAATTTAATCATTACTAAATTATCCAATGAACGATACGAAAAACTGGGCAATGATTTAAATTATCTAAAATCAGAAGGTTTAATGTTTGATTATAATAAAAAAGGTCAAATTTTAATAATTAGGGTTGATGAAAATAAATCAGAACCTTTAGCTAAAATTGGTATTATAACTGCAGGAACATCAGATATTAATGTTGCAGAAGAAGCAAAAGTCATTGTCGAGGAAGGGGGTTGTGAAGCCATTGCTTCTTATGATATAGGGGTAGCTGGAATTCATAGGTTGTTCCCACAGATTGCACATATGATTAAGGAAGGGGTTAAAGTATTAATTGTCTGTGCTGGTATGGAAGGGGCCTTACCTTCAGTTGTAGCGGGACTTGTTGATATACCAGTAATAGCAGTTCCAACATCAGTTGGATATGGTGTAGGTCAGGGGGGACGCGTCGCACTAGATTCAATGCTTCAATCCTGTGCACCAGGAATTGCTGTAGTAAACATTGATAATGGATTCGGTGCAGCAGTATTTGCATTAACTATCGTAAAAAGCAGATAATATGGACTATCAAACATTTGATCCTGAAATTCACGATTCATATAAAATAGCTAATTTGATGTATGAGGTTGATTTCAGAACTTTCGACAGACTTTTCAAATCAAAAGATAAAGCTATTTTGGCTATTGAAAAAAGTCTAAAAAAGGATGATTGTATTAAAGTCATTTTCGATAATGGAAATATTATTGGTTTGTTAATATTTTATACTCATGATAAAAGAGTTAAAACTAATTTAAAATCTTTTAAGTTACTGATTGTTGATATTCTGGATTATTTTGTATTGTGTGATATCAAAAAGGGCGATTTCTACATTGCAGAGATTGCTGTTGATAAAGATTATAGATCAAAGGGTTACGGCAATAAAATTATTAAGGATGTTTTAAATCATGCCAAAAATAATAATTATAAAAGAGTAATCTTGGATGTGGACTTTAGAAATGCAAAAGCAAAATCATTATATGAAAGGTTAGGATTTAAAGTTTTTAATAAAAAATCATTTTTAAAACGGGGAATGTATAATATGGAGTTTAAACTTTCCTAGGAAGTCTTCTTATTGCATCATAAACGCGCATAGAATTATTCTGATCGCCAAATAAGAAATAGGCTTTAATTCGTTTTTCATATTCCTCTTTTAGTTGGCAATTATTTTTCATATATTCAACTATAAAGTCAACAAGTTCATCTTCGTTTCGACAGACCTCACCAAAGCCCATTGTTTCATAATCGAAATAACTTTCTTTAAGATTAAAGTGATAATCCCTACTATAATGATAATAAAGAACGGGCTTTTTAAGATAGGCAAAATCAAAAGCAACAGAAGAATAATCTGTAATTAAAAGTGAACCATGATTAAAGACTTTTTGATATTTTTCATGTTCATAATCGATTCTAACATATTCATTTCTATCAAATAAATCTATGAAATCATAAACATTTGGGTGGGGCTTAAAAACTATTTCATAATTGTATTTTTTTGCAGATTCTATTAATTTTTCATTGTTAATCAATGAATTAAAGCGTTTAAAGAATTCGGAGTTTAAAACGACTTCATTTGACTTAAATTTCAGATATCTTCTCCATGAAGGCATGATTAGAATTTGTCTTGAATCTTCTTCTTTTTTTAATTTGTCAAATCTTGGAAAACCAAGTAATTTAACAACTTCTTTTTTATAATTGTATGGATATTTAAAAATAGATTTATATTCTAATTTTGATACTGTTAAAAACATTGCCAAATGTTTGTCATATTCGTTAAGCCAGGATGAAACATTATCTTTTGTAATACCGTGCTGTAAAAATATTGTTGAAGATTTTAAAAGTCCTGCAAAGAAAGGATAATTACCCCAAAATGGATAAATGATATTGTTATCGGGGTGTGAAGTTATGATTTTTTCCGCATACAATCCGATAAAACGATGTTTAATGGATTTATAATATAGGACATCTCCAATTTTTTTAATGTCTTCCAAATCTTTACTGTCTTTTTTCAAAACAAAATATTTTTTAATGTGGGGGTCTTTATCTTTTGCATATGTAAAAATTTGCCTTCCATTATCATCCGCCATTGCTGGCAAATCCATAAATAACCATATTCTTTTGTTTTTCATGAAAGGATATGCGAACAGATACATTAATCTTATTGGAATTCCCGTTTTATATCCCTTTTCACGTTTTTTAAGCATTGAATATAAAGCTTTAAATTCTTTTTTTATCCATTCAATATTTCTTTTTTGTTTTGTTATAATCTTATTGTCTTCTAAATATGACAGGTAATCTTTAGTTTTTGCATATCCCACAACTCTTGAAAAGTTGCATGGTCTTGAAAAGTCAATAAATAAATCCACATTATTTGGGGTTTTAAATTTAATTTCATATTCATTTTGTTTTTCAAGAGGAATTTCTACTTCAAATGAGTAATTTGTTCCATATTTGTAACTTAAACAATATTTATCTCTTTGAGGAAATTTTAACTCATTCAATTCTAATTTTTCATCATTTAAATAAACTTCAACACGGTTATTTAGCATTGTTGGAAGATTGCCCAAGATATATAATTCATCGTTAACTATTTCAAAAACATCAATATAAACAGTATTCAATTTTAATTTTTTAGTAACAGTTTTTTCCAATTCAGGATGTTTTTTCGGATTATTTTTATATTTAAATGAGATTACATTTGCTTTTAAAATATCTGTCATGTCTTCTTGCTGGAATATGACCTCATCATCAATGTACTGCATGATTTCATAAAGTTGTTTTCTTAATTGTTTGAGCTCTACAATTGTTAAAATATTATTAACGGATGAAATGCCAAATAACCATTGCAAATCATACATTATAGTATATTGAATAAATAATGGAACTTCACCATACATTTCAATACTTTTATCAATTAAAAATTTAAAATAATGTTGGGCGCGATTATTGAAATATTCTTTGTTGAGAGATGAATTATCAATAAGTGACGATTTGTCATCTCTTTTCCTATAATAATATTTTCCGCCAATGCAAAGACCGATATTTGGATTTTTTAAAAGCAATTGGTTAATGAAAATAACGTCTTCAGACACTGAAATGTTCTCATCAAACTTTAAATCCCCGATAGCTTCGCTTTTGAAAAAACAGGATGATGAGGATAATTGAATATGGTTGGGATTTTCAAATAAATTAACAATTTTGTCTTTGTTATATTTAAAATTTAGAGGATGTTCTCCTTTTTTTCCACCAAAAAAATAAATTGGAATCGAAACTAAATCTACTTCCTTATAGTATTTATTAAAAAAGTTTAAAATGCTTCTGAAAGTTGTTGATGACACATAATCATCACTGTCTAAAAAATTAATATATTTTCCGCTGGCTTGTTTAAGACCAATATTTCTAGTTGCAGAAGGACCCAAATTCTCTTCATTAACAATATATTTAATATTTTTTGGGTATTTCGCCTTAAATCCCTGACAGATTTGGCCGGTTTTATCTGTACTCGCGTCATTAACAATAATAATCTGAATATTTTTTTCAAAATCTAGAGTTTGATTAATCAAGCTATTAATTGTTTTTGAAATCCATAAATCAGAATTATATGCAGCAATAACTACAGAAAATTTGAATTGATCCATTTCAATAGCCAACCGTTAAATTAAGTTATTTTCTTCTTCTTTCGAATTCTTCAAATAATTCATCAATATCTATGCCTTTATAAACAAGCAATAATAATGTGTGAAAAATCAAATCAACAGATTCATAAACCAGATTTTCATCATTTTTGCTGGCTATCAATACTTCGCCGCACTCTTCAGCTATTTTTTCAAGTATTTTATCTTCTGCCTTTTTATCGCTATCCTGCATTATGTTTGAAGTATATGAATCTATTGGATTGTCTCTTCTACTTTCAAGAACTTCCCAAACTTCCCTTATGATTTTATCATTCGCCATGGGATTCACTGTCCTGAATACTTTCTGTAATAGCAATCAATGGATGTTTATCATCATCAATAATGGTAATGTCCTCAAATTTACGGATTCCTGCTTTGTCTGCAGTTTTTTCCATACCTAATTTAATATCTTGGCCTAAATCAACAACATATGAATCAACAGTTTCACAACCCATTTGTTTAGATGCCACTGCTCTGTGATGTCCATCAACCAAAATCCATCGATCTCCGGTCTTTACAACAATTGCAGGTTCTGCTAAACCTTTTTTCAATTCATAGGTTCTTCCTTCAAGTTCATCTGCATAAACCCTATCTTGTGTAGGCCTTAATTTATCTGTTGGAACTTTCATTCTTTTTAAAGTAGTTTTTATACCATATAATTGTTCCATTGTATTTTTAAAGTACTCTACTTTGTTGGGGGTTGATCTTTCGATATGTGAGCGAACCATATCTGTATTTGTAATGATTCCAACCAATAAACCATTCTCATCAACAACAGGCATTCTTGATATTCCACGTCTAAACATTACTCTGGAAGCATCATTAATGGATAGATTTTCATTAGCGACAACTAGTTTGGTACTCATCATTCCACTAACATAGTCCTTCCAATCTTTAGCAACAATATCAAAGGCAGTTACCATTCCTACAAGCTTGTTATTCTTAACAACGGGATAACTGTTGTGATGACTTTCTTTCATTAAAGTAATAATCTGTTCAGTCGGAGTATCTGGAGAAACACTGATAACGTTTTTGGTCATATAATCTTTTACAAATGATTTCTTTACCGCCATCTTCATACTCCTATTCAATGTTTTCTCTTAAAAGCTTAACGGTTTCACCAGGATCCGCTTTTCCACGAGTTAATCTCATTACTTGGCCCACAAGGAAATTAAGTGAAGCTTTTTGTCCATCGTGGTAATCTTGAACCGCTTTAGGATTTTCATCAATGGCCTGTTTAACTGCAGCCAATACTTCATCTTCTTTTACAACACCGAGCAGACCTAACTCTTCAGCAATTTGTTTAGGTGATTTATCATTATTAGGCATTTGTTCTATTATTCTTTGACCTGCTTTGGTTGTAATCTCTTTATTTTGAAGCATGTTTAAAAATTCAACTAAGTTTTCAACGGAAATTCCGCTATCTGCATAGTCGAGTTTATTATATGATAAAACTCTTTTAAGTTCATCTCTCATCCATTTGGCAGCAAATATTGGGTCAATTTCTTTTACAACCTCTTCATAAGCTATTGCCAAATCAAGTTCTGAAGTTAAAACTTTAGCTGACTCTTCATCAATGCCATAATCTTTAACAAATCTCTCAACTTTGTGGTGAGGAGCTTCAGGCATTATTTCTTTAACTTTTTCAATTATTTCATCCGGAATTTCCATTGGAGGTAAATCTGGGTCTGGAATAAATCTATAATCGTCAGCATCTTCTTTTAATCTCATTCTGGTTGTAATCATTTGACTTTCAATGTAGGCACGTGTTTCCTGTGGGATTTCAACTCCTCTTTTGATGAGATTTTTTTGCCTTACGATTTCGAATTTCAATGCTCTGTATGCGCCTTTGATTGAGTTGACGTTTTTCATTTCAACTCTGTTACCGCCATTAAGTGAAACGTTTACATCTGCTTTCATGGAGTTTTCTCCGCGTGCAGCACCACTATATTGCAATACACGAATTATTTCCTTTAAAAAGTTTCTGGCCTCTTCAGGAGAGGTAATGTCTGGTTCGGTAACAATTTCAACTAAAGGTATTCCTGAACGGTTAAAGTTAACGATACCTCTATCGGGCTTATATTGGCCAGGATCCTCTTCAATGTGTATTTCTCTAATTCTAATTCCATTCAACTCCCCTTCATACCCGATAGGTACTGAAGTTCTCTGATATCCTGAAGACAAATCCGGATAATCGTAATGTTTTCTCATAAAATAAGTAAAACCCTGATCTATTTTACAGTTCAACATCAAAGAAATCATCAATGCATTTTCAATTGCATGCTGATTGGTTGGATGTGGTTTAGCACCAGGTTGATTTAAACAAATAGGACAAATATTTTGGTTAATAGGTGCCTCATTAAAATTTGTCGGGCAATCACAGAATAATTTTGAATCAGTTTCTAATTGTACGTGGATTTCAAGTCCACACATCATACTAAAATCGTCGCTAATATTAATTCCTCCATTGGAAATTTTGTATTAAAATAATTTATATTATTATAATATATATGGAATGGAGCTTATAAAGATTATTAAAAATGGGGGTTTTATTCGAAAATTATTAATATGCTTTTTTATACACGACAAATTTTTCCTTTGTAATATAATCTTTAAGCCCTAATTCTTTTTCAGTTTCTTTTAAATCTTCTAATGATAATAATTCTAAACATTTATGAATATCAATTCGCTTTAAAACTTTTTTGGAGAATGGTCTTTTAGAATCAAGAAAGGCAATGTTTTCGAGGAATTTTTTAACTAATTTACTATTAAAAATCAACATTGTAATATATGCATCATCATAATCATCAAAAGGTAAGAAATAACATGTATCGTCAAGCATCATTGTTTTTTTGCCATATACTAAGGAAAACATTGGTATTTTATAAAAACCGGAAATTGCTACCTTGTATTTTTTAAAAGAATAATCTCCAATTCCTATACTAAAATCAGGTGCATTTTTAAAAACTGCACTTTTTCTTTTATCAAAGTATTTTTTATTATCATTTAAATATTTCCATGTTTTAGGAGCCTCATTTTTAATGTAACTTGTATCTTGTTTTGTTTTTTGTTGTGTAATTATGATGTATTTTAATGTTTCATTGACAATAGGCTTTTTAAGGTGACTACTTTTTAATAATGGATATAAAAATGTATGTTCTATATCTATAAGTTCGTTATTCTTATTCATTAATTCGTTATTTTTATAAGTTAATTCCATTACGCTAGCACAATCATGTTTAACACCTTGTCTCCATTCTATTTCACATTTTCCATCAATTGGAGGAATATCTTTTATATTAAAATAGATTTCATCAGAAACAAAATCCAGTTCATATAATACTTCTGAAGGATTTGAAAAATCTGATACTTCACATATTTTATTTGTTATTGGGTTTCCACCAAATTGGAGAATAAATAAACATGTATTCACATTAATTTTAAAAATTTTCGTTAAATCAATATTTATTTGTTTAATAAAACTATACTTGATGTTATTTTTAATCAATTCCAGAAATATGTTTCTGGATGTTGTTGTTTTACATAAAAATGCAATTGTTGAAGTGGTATTTTTAAATTCACCAATTATTTTTAAAAGAATTGATTCTGGAGTATTAAAATTATTTTTTGATGATTCCGTTTTTGTTTTATTTTTGAAATCAGAGTTAAAAAGATTGATTTTTGAATTAGAATTATTTAATTTCGTATTTGGTAATAAATTTCCAATAATTAAAAAAGAATTATTTTTATGTATATTATCAAATTTAAAGGTCAATTTATTTTCATCATTTTCAATTCCATATAATTTTTTGTTTGGAAAAAAACGTGATGCACTTTTTAAAAAATTACAAATTTCACACTTCGGTTCAATAATAATGTCGGGGTTGATTTTTAAATCCTTTTTTAAATATTCACAAATTTGGTTTGTAAAAAATAATGGTATCCGATATTCACTTAACTCTTTTTCGTTGTATTCTCCATTTTTATAAATACCTTCAACATCTTCTTCTAAATTAATAACATTAATATATCTCAATCTCCATTGAAATGCATTAGATATTGTTAAATAACCTTGTTTTGGAGGTTTTTTCATAATTTTTTTAGCAAGAATTTCTAATGTTGGATTGTCTGCGGCAAGGTTATTGTCTTTTAAAATTTCCATTATGTCTTCTTCTTTTGCACCAAGTTCAATCATTTTACGCAATATTTTTGTTAAATTATAATCTCCACTTCTTTCAGATTCAATAAATATGCAATGTTCAAAATTAAGATAACAATCATTGTGTATGTCAGTTTTTTCATAAACAAATATTAATAGGTTATAACCTAAACCAAAGATTTTTTGTTCTATATTTTCAAATGGTGATGAACTTTGGGGTTTTTTAATGGATGTAACTTTGATGTCCGTATTAATGTGGGGATCAGGTAAGTCAATTCCTTTTCCACTTGAACCAATAGTAATTTCATACTTGTTATTAAGATATTCTTCAAATTTATGTTCAATATATGTCCCAACAGCTTTTCCATCAGTAACACCAATTAAATCGTCATGTGTAATGTTACTTTCATGTTCGCAGAAAGTCATTGCCTCTTTTCTAAGTTTGTTGATAGTTAATTTCATGGTAATCTCCTCGGGTGATATTTAATTTTTATTTTATCTTATGGTGCTTTTAAATAATTATAATATAGTGTATGGTTAATTTATAACATTTTCAACTGCTAATAAATTATTTGGTTATTGGTAATGGTTATATGGAACTTAGTATTTATTTTTAAGTGATTCCTTAACATATCTTTTAATAAATTTATCTAAATCTGGTGAAACTTCACTTTTTTCAGGACCTAATTGGGTTTTATCAGTAAATGTGCCTTTTAATTTGCGTCCTGCCCATTTAACTTCTTCTTCCACTCTTTTCCCGTATTTGGTTCCGAACATTTTGAAAAGAGGGAATTTTGTAATTCCATTTGCTCCGCTTAAAATTAAAATTCCGATGTTTGCAAGGTTATCAATCCAGGTTCCGCAAATAATTTCGATTTCGGGAAATTCCAAACGCACTCTTGCAACAACCTGCGCATAATAAAGTGATGCCGGTTGGGAACTATCTGCATAAATGGTTTCTTTGTGGGGATTTAGTGAGTAAAATATAACTCTGTCAATTTTATGTTCTCTAATATAGTCAATTATATAGTTAACATCATCCAATGTTTCTCCAAGGCCTAATATTATTGTAATGGCTTTTTTAAAGCCCAAATCTCTTGCAGTATCTAACATGTTGGAAATGTCATCCAGGCTTTTTGACGGACAGACATTGTTATGGATTTGGGGATTGGCCACTTCAACAGCACCGGTTATTCCTTTAATTTCTGATCCGAATTCAGAAAGCTCATCAGTAATGCCTGTGTTTAACCATACTCCCTCGCCTGTAATGTCTTTAATGGTTGTTGCTATTTCTTTTATTTCTGATGTTGTAAATGATTCGTATCCTCCGGATAAAAATTCAATGTTCCAGTCCAGGCGTTTGCACATTTCGGCTTCAGCGTAGATGTTACTAACATTTCTTCTGGCTTTTGTCGGATCCTTGATTTTGTTTTTCTGTGTTGACATGTAACAGAATGCGCAGTCTCCCTTATCGCACCACCATGATAGAAATACTGCTCTTTCTAGAGTGACTAAATCACCATGCTTTTTTAAAGTCAGTTCATTAGCATCTTTAATTAAATCGAATATATTAGATTCCATATTTTCAACTATTTTAATTAGATTTATATAAATGTATCTTCTAACTAATTATTAGTGTTTTTCTTAATTTTCTTGAAAAATCTATAAAAAACATAACTTTTATATACTAGTAAAAATATACAATAATGTACTGTTTAAAGTCTTTTGATTTTTAAACATGGGTTTTATTTGGTTAAGATGGTGGGTTATAATATGCCATCGTAGCTCAGTAGGTAGAGCGTTCGGCTGTTAACCGATTGGTCACAGGTTCGAGCCCTGTCGATGGCGCTTTTAGGGCCCATAGCTTAGCCAGGTAGAGCGTCCGGCTCATAACCGGAAGGCCATGGGTTCGAACCCCATTGGGCCCATGTTACTAAATTTGTATTTGTTCGTTGCTCCGGTGGTGTAGTCCGGCCAATCATTTCGGCCTTTCGAGCCGAAGACTCGGGTTCGAATCCCGGCCGGAGCACTTTAAAAAACTTGTTAAGATTTTTAATGGTTTCTGATTCACTTTCGTTTTTAAGCGGGGGTGCCCGAGAGGCCAAAGGGGACAGGCTTAGGACCTGTTGACGCAGGTCTACCAGGGTTCAAATCCCTGCTCCCGCATCTAACAAATTTTTTATTTTCATATATTTTCAAGCCGGGGTAGGGTAGGCGGTCATCCTCCGGGACTGTGGATCCCGGGACTCGGGTTCAAATCTCGGCCCCGGCCCCATTTATAAACTATTTTTTTGGTGTTATTTTTGGCTAAAAAGGGTTCTG
This sequence comes from Methanobrevibacter sp., assembly GCA_017553445.1. Lineage (GTDB taxonomy): Archaea > Methanobacteriota > Methanobacteria > Methanobacteriales > Methanobacteriaceae > Methanocatella. The sequence goes on from JAFZMD010000037.1 coordinate 76,021, forward strand.
CTGAAGAAAGAGACTTGGTACATAAACTTTGGGAGAGAAATTTTGCAGCTATGAGAGCTCCAGCTTCTGGGGGAGCTACTAAAAGGCCATTGCCCGATGTTGTTGCTGGAAATGGGAAGTTATATCTAGCTATTGAGGTTAAAACAACTACCAAAGATAAGATTTATATTGATTCAGAACAAATTGATGCTCTTTTGGATTTTTCTAACATATTTGGCGCAAAATCTTATATTGGGGTTAAATTCAAATATACAAAATGGCTATTTTTGGAACCGGAAAATGCTGAAAGAACAAGGAATGGTAATTATAAGGTTGAAAAAGATTTTGCTTTAGAAAAAGGCTTGGAAATCGATGAGATTGCAGGCATTGATAAGCAAATGAAATTTTGACAATAAACTTTATATACTAATTAAATATATATTAATTATTGTATGTTATGTGTGGGGTTATAGTGTAACCAGGCATCATCTGGGACTCCAGTTGTCTTTGAAGAAATATACGCGTAACTGAACAGTACTTGTTGTGATGATCAATTGGAGTACTGAGGCAAGAGATATCCCAGGATCGGGGTTCAAATCCCTGTGACCCCATTTTAATACAAATCTTTTTTTACTACTTTTAATAATAATTATTTTCATGAATTCTAATAATATTATATTTATCCCAGGTTACAATATGGATTCCAACTGTTATCTGATTGATGATATGTTGGTTGATACTGGAACGGGAACAAATGAGGATTATTTGATATCTCAAATCGAAAAACAGGGAATTAAAAGAGAGGATATTTCTTTAGTTGTTAATACTCATTGTCATTTTGACCATATCGGCGGCAATCACTTTTTTGAAAATGCAGAGATTGCCGTTCATGAGTTGGATGCGATTCCAATCCGTAATGAGGATACTTTAGGAACTGCGGGAACTGCTTTTGGTTTTGATGGTGTCAATAACTCTAGAGTTGATATTGAACTAAAAGATGGGGATGAAATTAGGGGCTTTAAAGTCATTCACACGCCGGGACACACCAGCGGCGGAATCTGTTTATGGGATGGTGTTAATTTGATTTCAGGAGATACTGTATTTTCCCATGGTGGTGTTGGAAGAACAGATATTGGTGGAGATTGGAATGATTTAAAGGAATCCGTTTTAAAATTGACTAAATTGGATGTTGTTAATTTGCTTCCAGGACATGGCCCGACTGTTGAAGGAAACGGAAAGGAACATATTAAATTTTCTTATCGTCAATTTTAAGTTATTTTTCAAGTTTTTTAGATACCTTGGAAAATGATCCTCTTTTGACGAGTACGGAAACTTTTTCTCCACGGGCGATAATATTGTCTTCCTGCGGAATTATTAATTTTCCATTTTGATACATTGCAATTATAATGAAATCTTTGGTTGGTGATACTTCTCCAACACGTTTTCCAACCAGTTTATCATTGGTTATGGTCATATCAAAGATTTCTGCATCACCTTCGCCGATTGAGACTAAATCTGCAACATTTGGTCTTGTTACTAATTTTTCTAAAAATCCTGCTGCTGTAATTTCAGGACTTATTACATTATCTATTCCAACGGCCTTAAATGCTTCTTCGTGGTCAGGGTTACTTACACGGGCGATGATATTTGGAACATCATATTTTTTAACTAGAATGCATGATAACAGGTTTGCTTCATCATTTCCTGTTGTTGCAATAAAAAAGTCTGCATCTTCAATGTTTGTTTCTTCAAGTATTTTAGAATTGGTACCGTTTCCACAGATGACCAATGCATCAAGCTCTGCTGCTGCATCATTACATAATGCTTCATTGTCATCGATTAATGTTAAATCATATCCGTCGTCAATCAATAAGTTTGCAAGAGATAGCCCTACACGACCAAGTCCCATAATAATAATATACATCCAATCACCAACTTTATGTTAAATAATGAATATTGTATTTTTAAAATTTATAAAGTTATCTTTTGAAGATTTCAAAAACAGATCTTAATGTAATTAAAACAGGGTAAATTTCCAGTCTTCCAGACCACATATTGAATATGCTTATAATCTTTAATTGTGGTTGAAGCGCTGATGTGACATGTCCAATTTCTAAACCTACATTTCCCTGAAGGGACATTGTGAAAAATAATCCATTTATCGGGTCATGACCACATAAACATATTAATGACCATGTAATTAAAATACAAAGCATGTATAGTGTGATATAATTTCCGCTTTGGGCCACCGCTTTTTCACTTATTTTCTGGCCAGATATTTGAAGTGGCACTACTCTGCCCTCCGGAGATAATATTTCGCGCAAGTGCTTGTAGGTTCCCTTAAAGAAGGTAATCACACGTATTAATTTAAGTGCTCCTACTGTAGAACCGCTAGATCCACCAATTGTCATCAATGTCATTATTACTATAAGTACAAATGGCGGCCAATTTCCCATCACTGTTGAACTTTGCACACTGGCTCCTGTTGTTGTAATTGCCGACACGACGGTAAATAATATTTCAATAGGTACAATATTCGATGCCAAATATAAAATAATAGTCGATACAGCAATTAACGTAATCATTACTTTAAATTGCAGGTCATGAATCAATGATTTTCCGCGAGTTTTAATGACTTTATAGTGAACTAAAAAGCTTGTAGCCCCTAAAATCATCAGGATTATTGTAATGAAGTAGATAACATCGTTTTGGTAATATCCGATATTCGCATTTTTAATGCTCATGCCTCCGGTTGAAATAATGCTGAATGTATTGCAAACCGCATCAAAAATAGGCATTCCTGCAAGAATGTATAGAATTATTCCAGTAATGGTATAAATTAAATAAATCTTAATTGTCTTTTTAAGTGTGGCTTTGGTAGATGGTTTAATACGTTCTTCACGTGCTTCAGACTGGTATAGTTTGGCAGATATGGATCCGGGTTTTGTCAGTATTGCAATTATCATAACAACAACCCCTAAACCGCCAACCCACTGTTGGAGACCTCTGAAAAATAGTATGCTTTGGGGTAAAATTTCTACATTCTCATATATTGTAATTCCGCTGCCGGTAAGTGCAGACATGCTTTCAAACAGACTGTCTACAATGCTTATGCCGGTAATTGAATGCAGTATAAGTCCACAGATGAGGCATGCCCAAAGCCATGAGAGGGAAGATATAATCATACCATGCTTTAAACGTATTCTTTTATCGGAATATTTATCAAATATCTTAATGCATACAACGCCTAAAACAATAGAAATTAGTGCAGGTATTAAATATCCCATAAAATTAAATTCAAGATATATTAAATCGACGATAATTGGAATTAAACACAATATTCCAATCCCAATCATCAGCCTACCAGAATTTCTAGCTATAACAAACAAGTCATTTTTATTAATATATCTCATGAATTTTCCTTCTTGGTTAATATATTAATTTAATTTGGACAAATATATATATAAATTTTTAAGTAAAATATAATTAGTAATAGTAAAAAAATATGAGGATATCATGGATAAAAAAACTATCATATTTCTTGCGATTAGCCTTTTAATATTGGCTGTAATTTTATACTTTGTTGGTATTGACGATGTTATAAATGCTTTGAAAGTTGCCAATTTATATTTGATAGCTTTAGCTATTGTTACGCAAGTTTTTACTTATTTTTTGTACACTTTGCGGTGGAAAATATTGAACGATATTGCTGATTTGGATGCAAGTATTTTGAAGTTGCTTCCAATTACGTTGGTCGGCCTTGCAGTCAACAATATAACTCCTTCCGGCCGGGGTGGTGGAGAGCCTGTAAGAGCATATATTTTCGCTCGTGAAGAAAATTATCCTATGGAAGAGACATTTGCAGCTGTTGTTGCAGATAGGGCATTGGATACATTTCCATTTGTAGTTTTAGCGGTTTTAACAATTATTGGAATGACATTGTATTTTGATCTTTCACCGGCATTGCTTACGGTTATGGTTGTTGCTGTAGTTGTCATTGTATTAATTTTGATTCTGTTAATTTACATGTCTATCAATCCCGCATTTGGAGAACGTGTTGATGGTTGGATTATTGGTCTTGTTAGGCGTTTTTATAAGAAAAATTCTGATGAATTGGAGCAAAAAATCCATAATGTAATCAAGGGTTTTCAAGACACTATGAATCTGGTTATCCGTAATAAAAAAGTATTGTATTATGCTCTCCCATTATCTTTTATTATTTGGATATTTGAGATTTTAAGGGTTTATATAGTATTTTTGGCATTTGGAGCAAATATTAGTCCTATTGTTATTGGAGAGGTATTTATTTTAGCTTCACTTGCAGGCATGATTCCGCTTCTTCCGGGAGGTCTTGGTGCAGTTGATGGTATAATGATTGTTTTTTATGCGGCTGCGGGGGTCAGTGCTTCTATTTCGGCAGGAGCTACAGTTATTGAAAGATTAATTTCATTTTGGTTAGCCACTATTCTTGGATTGATGATTTTACCATATTACGGTTCTTCAGTTTTAGATAAAATATCATTCAGTTCAGATTCTAAAGAAATACTTGATGAAAGTGAAAATGATTAAATAGAAAACTTTATTTTATTTTATTTTAAATATTTTAGTATAGCAAAAAATTTATTTTTTTGTACTATATAATTTGGTGAAATTATGGAAATTAACGGTGTAAATATACAAGATACCTTTGCTGAAGGTTTCGGAATTAAAGTATCTAGATTAATTATTACTGCAGCTACTAAACATTTAGCCAAAATTGCAGCTACTGAAGCTACCGGATTTGCTACTTCAGTTATCGGATGTCCTGCAGAAGCAGGTATTGACCAATATATTCCTCCAACTGAATCTCCAGATGGAAGACCAGGTTATGCAATTATGATTTGTCACATGTCCAAAAAAGCTTTAGGAGGACAAATTATGGACAGAATCGGTCAATGTGTTTTAACTGCTCCTACTGCTGCAGCATTCAATGCTCTTGAAAGTGAAGAAGCTTTCCCAACTGGAAAACAACTCAAATTCTTCGGTGACGGATTCGAAACTGAAAAAGATGTAAATGGTAAAAAAATGCATGTAATTCCTATTATGTCTGGTGAATTTTTAGTGGAAGATGAAATGGGATGGAAAGACGGAGTTGCTGGTGGTAACTTCTTCATCATGGCTGACAGTCAAATGTCTTCTATTGTTGCTGCTGAAGCTGCTGTTGATGCTATTCATGCTGTTGCTGGTGTAATCACTCCTTTCTCTGGTGGTATGGTTGCTTCTGGTTCTAAAACCGGTTCCAAATACTCTTTCATGAGTGCATCCACCAACGAAAAAGAATGTGTAACATTAAAAGACCAAGTAGAAACTGAATTACCAGAAAACGTATTCGGAAACATGGAAATCGTTATCGATGGTGTGGATGAAGAATCCGTTAGAGCTGCTATGAAAGCAGGTATTGAAGCTGCTTGCCAAGTTCCTGGTGTAATTGAAATTGGTGCTGGTAACTACGGTGGAAGTTTAGGTCCTTACCAAATTCATTTACAAGACTTATTCTAGGGAGTTTTACTCTCTATTTTCTTATTTTTTTTGTTAATTTAGCTATTTCCTTATCGGTCAAATTTCTACCAATAATCATTTCTTGTTTTTCCAAATCCCTAACCAATGCTTCAAGAATTTTTTTGTTGGGTCCTGAAATCCAATGGGAATGAATATTGTTGACACTGTTATATAAATTGTCTAATGATTCTTTAGCTTCTTTATTATTATTTAAAAAGTCCCTATATCGTTTTCCTTCTTTCATATCCATTGTTTTTATTTCCCTGCTTAATGGAGTTTCGATTCCGGGGATATGATAATCAATATTTTCCAGTGTACATCCGTGACTGCTTATGATTTTAAATTCATCAAAAATTTCATCGGTAGTGTGTTGGACAGTCAGTCTTAAAAGATGTGGCTTTGCAGACTCCAAATACATGTCTTTTCCACCAATTATTTCTGGTGAAACTATTTTATCTGCTCCTGCTTTTCTAAGTCTTGTAAAATTCTCGCTTTTGCTTGCTCTTGTAACAATCCATGCGTCAGGGTTTATTTCTCTGATGGTCAATACAATAAATAAATTAGTAACGTCATCTCCTATACTGATAATCACGCTTTTACATTTTTTAGCAGCTAATTTGGCTATTAAATTATCTTCCGTTGCATCTTTATTTAAAACAATGGTAGATTCACTTTCTTCTATGTTTTCACAAATATCTTCGTTTTTTTCAAAGATTATGACGTTTTGTTGTCTGTGATTAAGTTCGTTATATATGACTTTTCCAACTCTTCCAAAACCGCAAAGAATATAATAACTATCCATATGCTCTATTGATTTCATTTTCCTAGCTCCTTTTGAATATTTGGTCATTCTCTCTTGGAAATTTGTTAAAATAATATTAAATACATATGCGATTAATGCAACTCCGCCTAATGCTATTGTTGTTGCAAACAGTTTTTGAATTCCTGTTTTCGGCACAAAATCCCCATATCCCACCGTGGCCATAGTAATTACTGCATAATAAATAGAATCTATTAAATCAAGGCCTAAAATAAAATGAGAACCTATTATTCCATATGCAAACAGAAGGCCAATTAATATAATGCCTGTTGTTACATATTTTGTAGGTAAATTAGTTAAAATTCTAAATAATGTATTTTTCATGGGGGTATTTCCTTTAGATTAAGATAAGTATATTTATATTTGAATGTATTAAATTAATTTTATGGTGATTTAATGGATCCAATAGATATGATGGTTATCGATGCAAATTGTGAATATTTAGGTTTGTCAAGATTATGTTTGATGGAAGCTGCTGGAAAATCATTGGGCGAGGAAGTTGCTAAAATAGCGGTTTTTTCTTTTGCAAAACCTGTTAAAGTGGTCATGTTTACAGGTTCTGGTGGCAATGGTGGGGATGCTTTTGTAGCTGCCCGTTATTTGCTTAATAGAGGATATGACGTTGAAATATATATGTTAAAAAATAATATTCATTCTTTTGAGGCGAAAACTAATCTTGATGTTTTGCTAAACATGAAACCAAGATTGTCCAGATTAACAATTCATGATTTGACTGATATTGGAGATTTCAAATTGGACGGGGATGAAGAATTCATCATCGTCGATGGAATATTGGGAACAGGAATTAAAGGCAATCTTCAAAAAAATATCAGAAAGGCTATTGAACTAATCAATGAATCAAACGGCCTTAAAATAAGCATTGATGTGCCGTCAGGAATGGATTCTTTGACTGGAGATGTTGATGATATTGCTGTTGTTCCGGATTATACCATTAGCTTTCATAAAATAAAAACCGGTGTGAGGGATGCTGACGAGGAACTTGTCGGAGGTCTTGTAACGGCAGATATCGGAATACCTCTAGAAGCAGAATATTTCATAAATTTTGGGGACTTTTTAAGACTTAAAAATAGAAATGATTCATCACATAAAGGAAATAATGGGTCTATATTGGTTGTTGGTGGAAGCAAGGATTATCATGGTGCACCAGCTATTTCTGGAATGGCTGCTTTTGGTGCGGGTGTTGATTTGGTTTATGTTGCAGCACCGCAAAACGCTTCAATACCAATAAAATCCGCATCTGCCGATTTGATAGTAAAATCTCTTGAAGGGGATTATTTGAGTTTAAATCACTTGGAAGAAATTTTGGCATTGGTGGATAAGGTAGATGCTGTAGTGATTGGTCCTGGGTCAAGTATTAATGATGAAACATCAAAATTATTCAATATTTTAGTTACAAAAATCAAAAAGCCAATTGTATTGGATGCAGATGGCCTAAAACAGGTCGATATCTCATTGATTAAAAATAAGGAAAATATCGTATTGACACCGCATTTGGCGGAATTCAATAAATTTTTCAATACGAAACTGAAGCTGGATTTGGATAGCTATGATTTTAATAAAGTAGATAATAATATTACTGAGTTTCAACAAGCTGCAAAGTCTATAAAAGGTACTGTTGTCGTTAAAGGTAAAAACGATTTAATTTTATCTTCTTCTAAATTTAGGATTAACCGTTCAGGCAATGCAGGAATGACTGTTGGGGGAACTGGCGATGCTCTTGCAGGCATTATTGCTGCATTATTGTCGCAGGGACTTAACACATTTGACAGTGCGTGTTTGGGGGTATTTATAAATGGTCTTGCCGGAGATATGGCCTATGAAAAGTATGGCAATGGCTTTTCAGCAACTAATTTGGTTTCATTTATTGGCAATGTGATTAAAAATGGATTATGTTAAAGGAATTTTCAAAAAAAGACCAAATCGTTTCATAGCGGAAGTGGAAGTTAACGGTAAAATGGAAATAGCTCATGTGCCTAATACTGGTCGCTGCAGGGAACTGCTTGTTGAGGATGCGATAGTTTGGCTAAAGCCATCTGACAATCCAAATAGAAAGACTAAGTTTAGCCTGCATTTTGTGGAAAACCGTGGTTACTTGGTATCAATATACTCGCAGGAAGCCAATAGTATTGTGTATGATGCAATCATTAATGGTCAGATTAAGGAACTTTCCGGTTATGATTATCATCAAAGGGAAAAGACAATTGATAATTCAAGAATTGATATATACTTGGCAAATGAAGTTGATGATTGTTGCGGAATGACCTTTCTGGAAGAGCCGTGTTTCGTAGAGGTTAAGGGCGTAACATTGGTGGTGGGTAGAGAAGCACGATTTCCCGATGCACCAACCGAAAGGGGAACAAAACACCTAAAAGAATTAATAAAACTGAAAAAAGAAGGTTTTAGAACTGTTGTTTTCTTTTTAGTCCAGCATCCTCTAGGAGAATCTTTCAGACCAAACTGGGAAAATGATTCGTTATTTTCCAAAACACTGAATGAGGCTTATGAAAACGGTGTTGAAATACTGGTCTATAAATGCGACAATTCATTGGATGGGATTAAACTGATTCCTGAGCCTTTGGATTTTGATTTATCTGATTTTTGAAAATACTTCTCCAATGGCATCATTTATAACTAAACTGGCCATATTGTCATAGGGAGTTTCACTTTTATTAATCAGAACTAAATTTTTTCCATTAAAGTAATTAATTAGACCCGCAGCAGGATAAACGACAAGTGAAGTTCCGCCAATAATCAATGTGTCTGCATTTGAAATGTAGTCAACTGAAAAACTTAAGATTGCATTATTCAATGGCTCTTCATAAAGAACTACATCGGGCTTTATGATTCCTCCGCATTCGCACCTTGGAATTCCGTCTGATGATAGGATATAGTCCAAATCATAGCTTTTATTACATATCTGGCAGTAGTTTCTGTGAACACTTCCATGAAGCTCTAAAACGTTTTTTGAACCTGCCTTTTGGTGAAGGCCATCTATATTCTGTGTAATCACTGCTTTTAATTTTCCTTTTGTTTCAAGTTCGGCTAGTTTATAGTGTGCCGGATTAGGTTCAGCGTCCTTAAAAATAAGATTTTCTTTGTAAAATTCAAAGAATTCCTCTGTGTGTTCAAAATAATATGTGTGGGATACTAATTCTTCAGGAGTCTTTGAATATATTCCGTCTGCACTTCTGAAATCGGGAATGCCGCTTTCCGTTGACACACCGGCCCCTCCGAAAAATACAATGTTTTCGGATGAATCGATTATTTCTTGCAGTTGCTCAATCTTTGTCATATGTTTAATATTGATTAATGGTTAATAAATAAATTTTTTAAAAAATAAGTGGTGATAGCATTAAAGCTATCTGTTTAATTTTTGATAGTTTGCAGCTTGCAAACCGTGGTATTTAATCATTCCTTCAACTTCTCTTTGATCGGTTTCTTTATCTTCGAATGTGATTTGTTCGATGCTGTGTAAGCTGAAAGGTGATTTTCTAGTTAATGGTTGGATTGATCCTTTAAAGAGTTTCATTGTGACTTCACCGCTTACTCTTTGTTGCATATTGTCGAAAGCTTGATCCAAGTCTTCTCTTAAAGGTTCTTGCCATAATGCTCTGTATACCAAGTCAGCGTAGAGTGTTGACATGTATTCTGCGAATCTTAATTCGTCAGTAGTTAAAACGAGTTCTTCCAATGCTTGGTGAGCTGCAATTATTAATTTGGCTCCTGGAACTTCATAGTTTTCCCTACTTTTAAGACCTATCATTCTGTTTTCGATAGTGTCTACTCTTCCAATAGCATTATTTCCGGCAATTTCATTTGCTTTTTTAATTAAATCGATTAATGGCATCATTTCACCATCGATAGCTACTGGAATGCCTTCTTCAAATTCAATAGTGACTTTTTGAGGTTCGTCATTTGCTTCGTCCCATGATTTGGTCCATTCGTAAATGTCTTCCGGAGGTTCGTTTGCAGGGTCTTCTAGGTTTCCTCCTTCAATTGATCTTCCCCAAATGTTTTCATCAATACTGTAAATTTTATCGTAATTTAATTTGATGCCTTTTTCTTCAGCGTAAGCTTGCTCTTCTGTTCTTGTTAAATTTAATTCTCTGATTGGTGCAATAATATCCAAATCAGACATTGCAAGAATTACGGCTTCAAACCTGAATTGGTCGTTTCCTTTTCCGGTACAACCATGTGCAATTGCTGTTGCTCCTTCTTTTTCGGCTACTTCAATAATCTTTTGAGCAATCAATGGTCTTGCAAGTGCTGTACTCAATGGATATCCTTCATATTCTGCGTTTGCTTTTATTCCTCTTGCAATATATTCGTTTGCAAACTCTTCTTTAGCATCAATTGTGTAGTGTTTTCCTGGACATATTTTAGCAGCCATATTTTCTGCTTTTTGGATTTCTTCATCGCCTTGACCTACATCTACACAAGCGGTTATTACTTCTACATCATACTTTTCTTCTAATAATTTAACACATACAGAGGTATCTAGTCCACCACTGAATGCTAAGACTACTTTGTCCATTAATAATCACCATATATAAATTTTTATAAAAATGAATACATATTTTGTTTTGTTTTTAATAGTATATATTATTTAAGTTGGATTTTGGACAGACTCATAAGATGAAATCAATCATCTTCGAATTCTGCAATTTCTTCAGTAATTTCAGATACTAAATCTTTAAATTCTTGGTCATCTCTATTTCTTGGATGCTTTAGTTTAATTTCAAAAATTTTCTTGATTGTACCGGGTCTTCTAGAAAGAACGACAATTTCGTCTGATAAAAATACCGCTTCATCAATATCATGTGTAACGAAAAGTATTGTCTTATTTTCTTCTTGACAAATTTTATAAATTTGTTTTTGTAGTTTATGTTTTGTCTGCACATCTAATGCACTTAACGATTCATCCATCAATAAACTTTTAGAATCATTAATTATTGATCGAATTATTGCAACTCTTTGTTTCATGCCTCCAGATAATTCATGAGGATATCTTTCTGCAAAATCTTTTAGTCCAACACTCTCAAGATATTCCATAGCACGTTTCTTATTTTCTTTTTCAGGTTTTCCATTGATACCTAATCCAAATATTACATTATCAATGACATTTAACCAAGGAAAGAGAGAATAGTGCTGAAATATAAAACCTCTTTCGTTGGAAGGTTCTGTTACTATTTCTCCATCATCTTTAATAGTACCCTCTGTAGGATTTTCAAACCCTTCTATTAGACGTAACAAAGTTGTTTTTCCACAACCTGATGGACCTACAAATGATACAAATTTTCCTGTTTCAATAGTAAGGTTAATATCCTTTAATGCAATTACTTCTTCTTTGCTATCGTTTGATACAAAAATTTTCGATACATTTTCTATTTCAAATGTCATATTATCACCCTACCAGAATATTCTTTCTTGCACCTTTGTAAAAATATAATCAAAAATTATACCAATTACACCAATTACCAACATTCCGACTACTGTTGATCCTGTATCAAATAGGTTTGTGGATGTTAAAATCATATATCCTATACCCGAACTGGATCCAATCATCTCACCAGAAATTGTACACATTAAAGCAATACCAATTGCTACTTTAAGTCCTGATACAATATAGGGTAAACTTGATGGTACGATTACTTCAGTTAAAATCTGTGAATTTGATGCTCCAAAGGATTGTGCTGCTTCTATTAAAACCGGATCTGTTCTATGTACTCCATCAATTGTTGAAATTAGTATTGGAAAAACACATCCCATGAAAATTATGAATACTGCTGGCCCTATTCCAATACCGAACCACATTATTGAAAAAGGAATCCATGCAATTGGTGGGATAGGTCTTAAAATACTAATAACTAATTTACATAATGTTTCTAATCGTTTAGACCAACCTAATAGTATGCCAAATGTTATACCCACTATTGATGCTAGTAACATACCAAATAATACTTTATAAATCGTTTCAAGTACATCTTTAAAAAGTTTGCCTGAAACAATTAAATGGATAAATGAAGTTATAACATCTGTTGGTCCAGGAAACATGAAGTCCGGAACTAGTTGAAATAAATCACAAGTCAAATACCAAATTATTATTAAAATAATAGGTAATATTATCATCTCTTTATTATATTCATTTTTAAAATTCTTCATATTAAAACCCTTTTAGTAAACGTTAGATAAAATTTAAATTTTTGCAAATAATTTGTCTTGAGGCAATGTTTCATTAATTATCCCCAAATCTTTTTCAATTTTAAAGAAATTATACAAATTTTCCTTATAAGTATCATTTAAATCACTTGTCCATTTAATATGAGTTAAACTTTCTTTTTCAATTTCGGGATCGGGAACAATATGTGATGGCAGATATTGTACCATTCCTTCGGGATTTGCTATTATTTTCTCCGTTGCTCTTTTATGAATATCTAAAATTTTATTTGCTTTGTCAGAATTTTTTGATAAAAATTTTTCATTCATCACTACAACACAACATGGATGATTTGGTAAAATCTCATCAGAACTTTCCACCAAAGTTTGATTATTAATATCTTTTGAAATTGTAACATAAGGTTCATATGTTAACATTGCATCGATACTTTCAGTTCTTAATGCATCATTCATTGAAGAAACCTTCATACTAGGACTTTCAACATCAGAAATATTTAGTCCATTTTTCTTTAAATCATATTTTAATAATATGCTTTGTATTGATGATTCACCTGGTGTAGCTACTATCTTACCTTTTAAATCAGAAATTGACTTAACTGATGAATTATGGGCTAGCAAACCACTTCCCTCATTTTGAACTCCTGCAACAATTTTTATGGGTACTCCTTTAGATATGGAATATATTACTGGGGTTATTCCAACATAACCAACATCTAAATCACCACTAGCCATTGCACTCATCAAATCTCCACCATTATTATATTCATACAATTCTACATCAATTCCTGCATCTTTAAACATTCCCGTAGAATTTGCGACAAATAATGCTGCATCATGGTCTGTAGGTAAATATCCAATCTTAACAGTATCTACATTTTTATTAGATATGCCATATAATGTGAAAATAATTAGTAAAAAAACTACTATTACCGTAATTAGTCCAATGATTCTTCTATTTTTTGACATAATATTTCAAACTCCTAAAATTAACATATTATCATTTATAACGATAATAATTGATAATACTTTTACTATATTCAATAAATAATTTTTTCTAATTTTTTACAAGAATTGTCTCAGACAATCCTTGTGATGAAATTATGTGGTTGTAGTGGTTGTTATTGGGAAGAATTGGGGTACATTGTTTAAATATCTGAAATAAATAAAAATCCAAATGGCCACTAATGTTAGCTTTAAAAAAAGATTTTGACAGAAGAGTACTCTTAATTGGGAAATAATTGAGGTTGAAAAGCTATATGGGTTGAAAAAATTACGAACCCAATTAAGAGCATATGAAAGTGTTTGTCGTGTTCATCTTTCACTTTCAATTACTATTTTAATTTTCATAGTATATAAAGTTTAGGCATACCTAAATTTTTACCCTTAAATTCTTTTCATCAACAAAATCAATCAAACGTTCATATGTTGAATTTGATTTTAAAGTATTGCTGTTTCCTATTATAATTAATTTTCTTTTAGCACGAGTTATTGCAACATTTAATCTTCTTAAATCTTTTAGAAAACCAATTTGTCCATAATCATTACTTCTAACTGTGGATATGATAATAATTTCTTTTTCACGGCCCTGAAATCCATCGACGGTTTTTACCTCAATGTCCGTCTTTTCAGAAATTAGTTTCACTTGATCCGCATAGGGGCTAATAATTCCCATATCCTTTTCATTGACGCCTGCTTTAATATAATCTGCTGCAACTTTAAGGGCAATTCTTGCTTCTATGTGGTTGACAATGGATTTTGAATCTTTCAGGTGTTTTTCATGGTTTTTCTCTAGATTACAAGTATCAATAAATAATAATGCATCATCATCTTCTACAGTTGAAATGTCTTTTAATGTTATGTTATTAACACTGGAATCGCTTTTTAAATTATTATTGTAGAATTCTGCATTTGGAAACTCCATCAAAACCTTATTCATCCGATATTGGGTATTCAATAATTGGGATTTGTGGGGATATTTGTCGATTAACGATTCGAATAATGTTTCTTGCAAATCATATGCCTTATCGCTGATGATTGTTGGCGGGAGCTGTTTGTGGTCTCCTGCCAAAATGAATCTCCTGGCTTTGGCAATCGGGATTAAAACACTTGGAATTGTTGCTTGTGAAGCTTCATCAACAATGACAACATCAAATTTTGTATTGGAAATACTATCGAGTGCAGCGGATGAATTTGTAGACAGAATAACATCGCTGGTTTCAATGATGTCTTTAATCATTTTATTTTCCACTCTTTTAATTTCATCATGCATTTCATCAATTTCTAAATTATAGTCAAGCCATTGTGCCATGGATTTCATTTTATCGGCACTTATTCCACGACCTCCCTTTCCTTTGGATGCATAATACAGTATGTCGTGGTCTGAAAATCCTCTTCTATATTGTGGTGTCGGCTTGGTAAAACTGCTTCTTTTTTCTATCAGTTTATCGATTTTTTTATGAATCCTTTTGATTTTATTATTTAATGAGTGTTTTTCAACTTTATATGCTAATGTGTATATAATATTTTCTTTTGATACTCTTTGAGGATGGCCTAAACGTGTAATCTTTAATTTTTCGTTTGAAACTAATCTATCGACGATATTGTCGACTGCAGCATTGCTTTCAGCGGTAGCCAAAACTTTTCTGTTCTGCCTAACCTCCTGTGATATTAACTCAACTAAAGTTCTTGTTTTTCCGGTACCGAAAGGACCATGTATTAAAAAGAAATTTTGGCTTGTCAAACTGTTTTTAACAGCTAGCTTTTGGGATTTATTCAATGACTGGTCAATGTAGTCAATATATATGTTGTCTCTGTTGGGTTGAGGGTCTCGCTTGTTCAATGAATATTCAAGGGCATTTTTTCCCTTCAGACTCAGGTGTCTCAAGTTATCTTCCATTCTTCTAAAGGTAACATCATTTGCATATAAATCCAACCTAACCTTTTTTTTCAGTGCCCATTTCGGGACTCTATTGTCAAAAGCCACTTTTATGAATCGGGCACCTTTTTCAGTTACTGTTCCGGTCAAATCACTTCGCAAAGGATTGCCTGTACTCACCAGAATCATGTCACCAACACTAATTTCAGTGTCTATAATTTCTGATCTTCCAAATTGCACTATATTTAAACCCAATTCCTTTCCCAGATACTTGCCTTTAACTTTATTAATGGCTCTGCCCAGTTCTTCTCTTTTCTGACCGGACATATTTTCTATTTCCGAAATCATTAATTCTATCTCGGCTTCCCTTTCATAATTGACTAATTTTATAAGCTTTTTAATATACTTTTTCAATTTTATCCCAACAAAAAAATATTAAATAAGACTTTGATTTAATTAATAAATATGGATTTCGATATTTTGGATGATTTTGAAAATGTAGAAATGTCTTATGTTTCTTTTTTATCAAAAGGATATATTGCTAGAAATAGGAATATTTTTGAAAAAATTAAATTGACTCCATTTTCTAAATTTATTTTGAAATCTTGTACTTATGGAACTCCTATTTTTAAAATTGGGACTTCCGGTAAAAAATTACTTATTTTATCAGGAATTCATGGCAATGAACTGCCTCCACAATTGGCCAATTTAGAATTATTGAATCAATTGGTTGGTGCCGATTTAAACAATACTGTTTATTTTATCCCATTTGCCAGTCCAAAATCAACCATGAACAATGAAAGAACTTTTAATGAGGTTGATTTAAATAGGGCATCACATATCTATAATTCTTTAAGCAATATGATTATTCAATGTATTGAAGAGTTGAAAATAGATTTTGTCGGCGATTTTCACTCAACGGCATATAACAGCAATCCTGGATTCGAATCAGTATTTTCATCAAAAAATCCAACTCCAGAAAGTGTTTTAATAGCACAGTACATATCAAAAGGAGTTGGCAGTGAAATCATTACTTATGATGTGGCCGGTTCACAGTATAAGGGGGCTGTAGAGGATGTATGTAATCTAAGGGGAATACCTTCCGTTACCTGTGAAGTCCTGTCTCCTTTCGCATCTGTTGGAAAAGGAAGTTTTGAAAAATCTTTTGAGCAGATGAAAAGTTTTCTGGAGTATTTTGGATTTTGAATACTTGTCAAATGCTACCACTATCTACTTATTTTAATCTATTAAATATATTGGAATAAGGTGATAACTTTGTCTTCTTATAAGGCCCATTCTTTATTTGCATTAATATTGGCATTATTATATTCATTCAATCCTCTTATAATTGCCTTGGTCATCATTGGTGCCAATGTCCCGGATTTTGATCATAAATTCCGAAAAGAATCGGTTTATAAGTTGATAATTTTAGGGCTTTTGGTTTTCATATCATTATATGTCCTTAATTTGCCTTACTATGTTGGTTTAATTATAGTATTTCTAGGCGTAACTTTTTATTTTTCTGAACATAGGAGTTTTACACATTCTATCCCTGGAATTATAATATTGGCTTCGGCTATTGCATTGATATTGATATGGTCTTGGCAATTGGTTGTCAATGTAACAGTCCTTTCAAACAGCTACCAGATTGCAATATTGATTGCATTATTAAGTTTTTTGTTCTTAAATAAAAGGTTGCTGCCTATATTTATCCCATCATTTTTTATTTCAGTAGTAATTTTACAGACATTTGAAATAACTTATGTTCAAATAGTGTTATCTCTGTTTTTAGGATTGTTTTCTCATATTGTGCTTGATGCTACAACGCCTGCTGGAGTTAAATTGTTCGCTCCCATATCTTCTAAAACCTATTATAAAAATTTTGCAATAGCTTCAATTTTTATGTTAATAGTTTTCGCCTTGATTTGTCGTGTTCCACTTTTATTTTCACTTTTTGAAATGTATATTAACTATTGAACCATGAAATGTGCTTATTGAATGTCATTGTCAAAGCAAACTAAATATTGATTCTGCATGTAAAAAATAATCCTGATTTTTTAATCCATAAAACAAATCTGGAAACTATGTATAAAACGGGCAGTTCTATTAAAGGACCAATTACAAGTGCAATAGCTATTAGTTCATGATTTGGAAATGAATTGATTGCAATGGCCAGTGCTAATGGTGAATTGCGTGCAAGTGTTGTCATAGTTAAGCTGGCATACTCTTCATATGTGAAATTAATCTGTTCACTCAGTAATAAGTCTATAATCATGTTTGTAATGAAAAAGGCAATTAATGGTATGAAAATGCTTAAGATGGAATTTAAATTCTCAAATAATAATTTTCCCTGGCTATTGAATATTGCAAAAACTGCAAGTGCTAGAAATATAATTTGATAATTTGAGAAAAAGTCAGTCACTTTTTTATTTAACCTGTCATTTAAGATTAATTTTGTTATTTGGGCCAGTAAAAAAGGAATTACAATAACTATTATTAAAGAATATGCTAAATTAGTATAATTTAGTGTATTATGGCTTGAAAAAAATATTATTAAATAAACTGGCAGCAATATTATCTGCAGAACCAGATTGATTGGAAGTATGGATAAGCTTAAGTTCATATCTCCTTTTGCCATTTTTGTAAATACCAAATACCAATCAGTACAGGGTGTTAGAATTAGCATGAAAAATCCAATGAAAATATCGATATTTCCATTTAAAAACAGATTTCCTAAAAAGTAGCCGAATAAGGGCGTCCAAATAAAATTGATTATGATGCTTGTAGAGCTAAATTTAATATTTTTAAAGCTTTTTTTTAAATTTTTGAGCGGAACTTCCAAAAATATGCCATATAGCATTATGCATAAGAATAGGTTAATTAAATTTCCGGTATTGTTGGATAGTACTTCAATATTACTTAGAATCAATCCCAGTATTATTGCTAATATTAAAATGGCTGGTTCTAACTTTTCAATTAAATTCATCTAAAACACCAAAATTTAGGCATAAATTTGTTTTTAATGATATAAGTATTTTTTAACTTTTAATACTATGAATTTAATTTTTGTTAATTCTATTATTTTCAGATAAGATTTTTCTAAAATTATGATTTAGGGTTATTTTATTATCAAAATAATTTTTTCAGACAATTAAAAAATTTTTTTTTAAATTTTACTAAATTTTAGTTTAATTTCATTATAACTTTTTTATCAAAAGCATACATTTATAATAAATAATCATGATAAATAATACTGTATATTTATATAGTCAATTTTTTGACTTTAAATTCAAATGAAATGGAGCTTGTTTAATGTTTTTGACTAGAATTGGTTATGGAATTATTTATTTCTTAGACCTTATTTATGAAATTATTAAATCAACTATCGACGTTGCTTTTAATAAGATTATGAGAAGAGATATTAATCCTGTAGTTATTGATGTTGAAACAGTTTTAAAAAGACCTGTTTCTCAGACAATTTTGGCAAATAGTATTTCATTAACTCCAGGAACTTTATCTGTAGATTTAGATTCTGAAAATCAAATTATTAAAGTAGCTGCTATTTCTCCAAGAAGTAAAGAGGATATTATTCCTTTTGAACCATATATTAAGAAGATGTTAGAGTAGCTAGAGGGAAGTCTTCTTATTATTTAAATTAATCGAGTGGGATAGTAATGGACATATTGATTATTTCAAAATATATTTTAATAATAGCATTCATCATAATGATGATTGTTGCTCTAAGGGTAAGTGCCTACAAAACCACTTCAATGGGACTGCTTGGAAGTTCTGTTGTGGTTGTAGCCTTTGCTGTAGCTTTACTTGCCTTTGGCAGTTTGTATAATCTCACTTTTTATAGGGATATATCATTAGCTTTAATATTCTTTGGATTTGTAGGTACTGTTGCTTTTGCTGTTGTTGCAGGGGGCGATAAATGATGGTTGTTGAATATATACAATCAATCCTCCTATTAATTGCAGCATTTTTAGTAATTGTATCTGCTGTTGGTCTTGTAAGTCTTTCTAAAGATATGAAAAATGTTGTTTATGGAAGAATTCATATTGTTGGAATATTTGATATTGCTTGCGTTATTGCAATGATTGGTTTGGGCCAATATTTGCTTGCAGCAATATACTTTATTTTAGCACCATTTACAGCTCATGCAATAGCTAATGCATTCTATAAAAGTGAAGATGTTGAGAATAATGCTGAATTAAGCATTGTTGAAGAAGATGTTGAAAATCCAAATCCGTTTATAGTTCACAAATCCAAGATTCAGGAATTGGAAGATGAGGATTCTGAAAAACTTAAAGCGGATGATCGTTTCACAATTTCAACTTTAGATATTGAGGAGGAGTAAGATGATAGAATTTATATTAATGATTATAACTATTTTAAGTGCTATTCTTGCTCTTATTCAGAAAGATTTATTGAAAGCAGCGATATTGACCGGATTTTCTGGTGGAGCGTTAGCAGTATTATTCCAGATATTGCTTGCTCCGGATGTTGCATTGACTCAAGCTATTGTTGGTGCAGCTATTGTGCCGGTATTCATTGCTTTGGCTGTTAAGAAAACGCAAAGGGGTGATGCATGATGGCTGAAACTCAACTTGCTATATTATTTACATCAATTGCTTTAGTTGTCATTGGTCTTTATGCAGCAATCTTTGTAGATAATATTATCAAAAAAATCATAGGTATTAGCTTTATAGAAGAAGGGGCTAATTTATTCATTGTTGGAATCGGTTACAGGGCTGGTGGAATCGTTCCGATTTTACTTCCGGATATGGATCCAACATGGTTTGCATCAAATGCATCTTATCCGTTACCTTATGGTTTAGTACTTACCAGTATAGTAATTGGGGCTAGTACCCTTGCAGTTATGCTTGCTTTAGTAATGGTTCTTTACAGAAAGTATGGAACTTTAAGTACTAGTGTAATGTTGGCTGACACATCTAAACAGGAGGAATACAATGAATGAACTTATTCCATTGATGGTTATTGTTCCTA